>NZ_JBBEUD010000010.1:0-184139 GCF_037402475.1 Caulobacter sp. CCG-8 | reverse complement strand
GCCCGAGCCCGCGGTCGGCCGCCCCCTGCCCGCGCCGGTGACCCGCAGCCTGTTCGGCCTGGCCCCGCCGCCGTTCATCGAGGGCGACTTCGTGGCCGCCCTGCGCGTGGGCCCGAACCAGTGGGTGACCCTGCGCCCCCGGCCCGAGGCCTTCCCCAACAGCTGGCAGCGCCGGGTGCTGATGTGGTTCGCCCTGTCCCTGGCCGTGGTGGCGCCGCTGGGCTGGGTGTTCGCCCGCCGCCTGGCCGCGCCCCTGGCCGGCTTCGCCGCCGCCGCCGAGCAACTGGGCCGCGACCCCGCCTCGCCGGTGATCGTCGCCGACGGCCCCGCCGAGATCGGCCGCGCCGCCCGGGCCTTCAACGCCATGCAGGGCCGGCTCAGCCGCTACATCACCGACCGCACGGCGATGATCGGGGCGATTTCGCACGACCTGCGCACGCCCCTGGCCCGCCTGCGCTTCCGCCTGGAGCGCGCCTCGCCCGCCCTGCGCCGCGAGATCGGCCAGGACCTGGACCAGATGGAGGCGATGATCACCTCGGTGCTGGCCTTCATGCGCGAGGACGCCGAGGCCGGCGCCCGCCAGCGGGTGGACCTGCGCTCGCTGCTGGAATGCGTGATCGACGAGGCCGAGGTCACCGGCGCCGACGTCGCCCTGGAGCCGGGCGAACCGGCCGAGGTCGAGGTCTCGGTGCTGGGCCTGCAGCGGGTGTTCGCCAACCTGGTCGACAACGCGGTCAAGTACGGCGACAGCGCCCGCGTCGCCCTGCACGTCGAGGGCGACGAGACGGTGGTCGAGATCCGCGACCGGGGCCCGGGCCTGGAGCCCGGCGAGCTGGAGCGGGTGTTCACCCCGTTCTACCGCGGCGTCGAGGCCCGCACGTCCAGCAAGCAGGGCGTGGGCCTGGGGCTCAGCTCCGCCCGCTCGGTGGTCCGCGCCCACGGCGGCGACATCCGGCTGAGCCTGCCGGGCGAGGGGCTGCTGGTGCAGGTCCGCCTGCCGCTGGTGGCCGCGGCCGCGCCGGCGACGCCCGTGCGGCTGCAGGCGGCGGAGTAGAGGGCGTCTTCCAGCTCGAAGTTGGGGACACACACTCACTCAAAGGGGCGGCCAGCTTGGCGGGGCCGCAGGGTGAGTGTGTGTCCCCCAAATCGTCCCGATCAGTGCCCCTCGTGCCCCCCATGCGCCTCGGCCATGCCGCCCTGGCCGTCGGGGATGCCGATCTTGACGTTGGCCATCATGCCCTGGTCCTCGTGGTCGAGGATGTGGCAGTGCAGGACGTACTCGCCGATGTAGCGCTCGTAGCGGGTGCGCACGGCGATCTTGTAGCCCCGCTTGACGAACAGGGTGTCCTTCCACTGGTCCAGCACCCCGGCGTAGTCGGGGTCGTAGGCCGGCGTGCCCGGGTCGGTGACTGGTTGGCCCGCCGGGTTCAGCACGCTGATCACCTGGAACGGATTGACGTGGATGTGGAACGGGTGGGACCCGACGTCCGAGGTCAGCCGCCACTCCTGGACGTCGCCGATCTTGGCCGTGCGGTCGATCCGCGACGGCACATAGACCCCGCTCTCGTCCGGCGGCAGCTTGGGGTTATTGACCTGGAACAGGGACTTCCCCGGCCGCTTCGGGTCCGCGACGATGGCGAACCGCAGGTCCTGCGGCGGCGCGTTCAGCTCCGCCTCGGCGATCGGCTTGTGCCAGACGAACTTCGACAGCTTCAGATTGGCGTCGATGTCGGCGACCACCTCGGCCTTGATCTTGCCGTCGGTGATGTTGCGGTCGGCGGCGGCCTTCATCTGGTCGCGCAGCGCCTTGTCGGGATCGGCGGGCGCCCTGCCCGCGGCCACCACCGCCACGCCCAGCAGCTTGATCGGCTCGGCCGCCTGGCTGGGGCTGCCCAGGGCGTCGCTGGCCCCGTCGATGATGCAGTAGTTCCCGGCGGTCGGGAAATAGACCAGCAGGTCGGCCCGGTAGCCGGGCTGCAGGCGCGCCTCGCTGGTGCGGAACACCTGGGACCGGGTCAGGCCGTCGACCGCCACCTCCCACATCGGCAGGGCGCTTCCGCCGCAGAACTCGCGCATGAACTTGTCCTGCCGATCGGCGGACACGGTGTTCCAGTCGGGCGCTCCGGCCTTCATCGGGAACAGCCGAAAGTTCACGGCCTCGCGCACCCCGCCGTGGATCAGCCGCCAGCGCTCGAACCGGCCGGCCTGGAGCCCCGTGACGCCGGGCTGGACCTTGCCGTTGATCGAGGTGAAGCGGCCGGAATACTGCCAGCTGGTGCTGTTGCTCAGCTGCTGATCGTAGTCGCGGATCTCGCCGACCTGGCCCGCGTTGCAGAGCCACGGCTGGCCCTTGGGCGTGTTCGACTGCTGGATCTTCCCGTCCTTGTCGAAGCAGGCGTACTGCACCTGCTGGAACATCAGCACCTTGTCGGGGAAAGCCTGGCCCTTCTCGTCCTGCAGCAGGACGTCGATGTCGCCCGGCGTGGTCGCCGTCGGCACGCGGTCGTCCTTGATGATCAACGCCCCGGTCATGCCGCTGGACACCTGCAGGGCGGTCGAGCCGTGCTTGTGCGGGTGGTACCAGAAGGTGCCGGCCGCGTGGTCGGACGGGACGTTGTACTCGTAGTCGAAGGTCACGCCCGGATTGATCGAGATCAGCACGTTGTCGCTGTTGCCCGACGGCGAGACCCACAGGCCGTGGGCGTGCAGGTTGGTCTCGTTGAAGCAGTGGGGCACGTTCACGCCCCCGTCCGGCATCTTGCACTTCTCGACCGGCAGGCGCTTGCCATCCTTGGTTTCGAATAGGTCGTTGTTCAGGCTGATCCGCACCGTCTGGCCGGGGCGCATGGTGATGGTCGGGGCCAGGAAGGGCGTGTCCGGGTCGACCGCCGAGCTGTGGTACGAGCGCAGCAGCACCTTGTCGTCGCTGAGCGTCCACGGGTTGCGGACCGTGCCCTCGGTGAACTCGATCGAGAATTTGTAGAGGATGTTCTTGCGCGGATCGACGTAGCTGTCGGCGCCGGGGATGGGCTCCGGCGGCTTGATCACGCCCAGGGGCGCGGTCAGCCGGGGCGGCGCGGGCTCTTCCTCCGGGATGGCGGCCGGCGGGTTGGCGAAGACGTTCGGCGGGGCCGCCTTCAGCGCCTGGGCGGCCGGCTTGGCGGCCTTGTCCTGGGCCAGCCCGTGCGACGGCGCGGCCGCCAGGGCCAGGGCGACGGCCGAGACGCCGGCCAGGGCGACGCACCGCGTGCGAGCGTGAGATTCCATGACTGCCCCTCCCAACGGCGCCGCCTCGGCCACGGAGATTGACCAGGGATTGCGGCGCGCCGAATGACTACCCATGCGCGAACTATCGCTCAAGGAGGGCCGATTGGAAAGGCGCAGCTTTGGGTTGGATCAGGCCGCCGAGATTCCGCAGTACCGCTCCAGGAAGGCCTGGTGCCCGGGCAGCCCGCCGACGGCGCGGGCGATGTTGGCGCTCAGGCCCGACAGCGCTCCGCGAAGCTCCTCGGGCGGCATCAGCCGGCCCATCTGGTGATAGCCGGTCGGCTGCAGCCGCTGACCCAGCATCACCAGCAGCCACGAGTCGACCTGGAACAGCTCGCCCGGCGCCTGGAAGGCCTGGGCGCTTTCGCGGAAGAGCTCGATGCGGTGGGCCAGGCTGTCGGGCACCTCCATGGTCCGGCAGCGGTCCCAGAACGGGCTGTCGGTCCGTTCGGTCAGCTTGTAGTGCAGGATGATGAAGTCGCGGATCTTCTCCAGTTCGTCGACGGCCTGCTGATTGTAGCGGGCGATCACCGCCTCGCTGAAGCCGGTGAACGGGAACAGCTGCATCAGCCGCGTCACCCCGATCATGATCAGGTGGATCGAGGTCGATTCCAGCGGCTCGACGAAACCGCTGGCCAGGCCCAGGGCGACGCAGTTCTTGGACCAGGTCTTCAGCCGCCGGCCGGTGCGGTAGCGGATGACGCGCGGCTCGATCAGCCGCTCGCCGTCCAGCGCCTCCAGCAGGGTGGCGCGGGCCTCGTCGTCCGACATGTACTCGTTGCTGTAGACCAGGCCGTTGCCCACCCGGTGCTGCAGCGGGATCTTCCAGCGCCAGCCGGCCGTGTGGGCGATCGCGCGGGTGTAGGGCACGGCGGGGCCCGTCGACTTGGTCTGGACCGCCAGGGCGCTGTTGGTCGGCAGCCAGTGCCCCCAGTCCTCGTAGCCGGCCTTCAGGGTCTGTTCGATCAGCAGACCCCGGAAGCCCGTGCAGTCGACGAACAGGTCGCCCTCGACCCGGTCGCCGTTCTCCAGGACCAGGGCCTCGATGAAGCCGGTCTCGGCATTCTGCTGGACCTGGCCGATCTTGCCCTCGACCCGCTTGACGCCCAGGGCCTCGCTCATCTTGCGCAGGAAGCCGCCATAGAGCGTGGCGTCCAGGTGGTAGGCGTAGTTCAGCTCCGGCCCCTCGCCCACCGAGAACTTGTCGGCCTCGGCGGCCTTCAGCTCGAAGCAGTAGTCGCCCAGCTCGCCGCCGAAGCCGGCCGCCTTCGCCTGCAGCCAGAAGTGATGGAAGCTTCCCATCCAGTTCGACTTCCCCACCTGGCCGAACGAGTGGATGTAGCGGTCGCCGATCTGGCCCCAGTTCTCGAACGAGATGCCCAGCTTGAACGTCGCCTGGGTGGCGCGCATGAACGCCGGCTCGTCGATGCCCAGCAGGGCGTTGAAGGTGCGGGCCGTGGGGATGGTGGACTCGCCGACCCCGACCGTGCCGATCTCGTCGGACTCCACCAGGGTGATGTCCAGCAGCGGGCCCAGCTGCTTGGCCAGGGCCGCGGCGGCCATCCAGCCGGCCGTGCCGCCCCCGGCGACGACGACCCTCTTCACGACCTGATCCTGCATGGCGTTCTCCTGGTCGTCAGCGGTTGAGGCGGTTGAGCAGATAGGCCCGCAGCCGGCGGGCCTTGCGGTCGTCCATCGGTCCGAGGTCGCCGCGCGCGCCCTCGGGCAGGTGCGCGCCGGCCCGGTCGGCGGGACCGAAGACGTAGTAGTCGAACAGTTTCTTCCAGGCCTGCTTCTCGAAGTCGGGCCGGTCGCGCAGGCTGAGCAGGCCGTGCAGCAGGGTGTTCATGGGGGTGTCCATGAAGGCCGGCGCGGCGTTCCACCAGTAGTTCACCAGCACGTTGAACGGAGCCAGCGCCTCGACCTGGTGCCACCACAGGGCCGGATAGACCAGCACGTCGCCGGGCTCCAGCTCGGCCACCTGGGCGGCGGCCAGGGCGTCGCGGAAGCGCGGGAACCGCTCGAAGTCCGGGGCGTCGAAGTCGACCATGCTGACCGCCTGGCCGCCCGGCGTCATGTCCAGCGGGCCGGGATAGAGGTTCTCCACCTGCTCGGGCGGGAACAGGGTGAAGCGTCGCCGGCCCACCGCGCAGACGGCGATGTTGTTGGACATGTCGTAGTGGGCGGCGGCGACCGTGCGGTTGCCGATCCAGATGCTGGCCAGGGGCGTGGCGTCGCCCAGGGCGGTCAGGTCCAGGCCCAGGTCGTTCTCGGCCCGCAGGCCCGGCAGATAGGCGTCGATGTCGCTGGAGCCGATGTAGAGCGACGGCCCGCCGGGTTCCTCCCCAGGTTCGTCCAAGGTCTGCTCGATCCGCTCCAGGAAGGCCGGCAGCGGCGTGCGCTCGGTCTGGAAATTCAGGCGGGCGACGGCCTCGTCATAGCCGAACCGCCCCTTGATCTCGGGCGCGCCGGTATAGCCGACGAAGCGCTCGCCGCGATCGTGCGACAGGAGGTAGTCCATGGCCGCGCGGGGCGACCGCAGGCCCGCCCGCACCAGCGGCCAGTCGCGGGCCATGCCGCGGAAGATCGTCGGCCGCTGGAGGGTCAGGATCTCGTCGAACGGGATCTGGTCGGGCGTCAGCCCCTCGACCACCGGCGTCCTGCGAGCGATGTCGGTCATCGGATCCCTCCGCTCAGGCCCCGGCCCGCTTGCGGTTCTTCAGCTCGACCAGGAACCCGACATTGCCCAGGGACGACAGGACCCATTGGGCGGCGGCCAGGAACCCGCTGCGATGCAGCGCCTCCAGCCCGGCGGCGTCCAGGGCCGCGAACCGGTCCTGGGAGATCGTGTAGAGCTCGGGCAGGTCGTACTGGGTGTAGTCGTCCAGCTTGATCTCGACGTCGACCGGCTCGACCAGGCCGTGGGCCTCGAAGGCCGCGAACATCGCCTTGCTGAACTCCAGGCCGTCGTAGATCACGCCCAGCAGGCGCGCGACGTGCTGCAGATAGGGCGAATTTCCCCCGGCCGGCAGGAACACCGGCTCGCCGTCGGCGGCGCCGACGCGGGGATGGTCGAGATCGACATGGATCATCGGCTCGGCGCCTCGGTCGCGCAGGGCGATCGAGAACGGACCGCGCTGCTGGATGGCCGGCACGTAGCGGGCGTTCCAGCCGCCTGGCTCGAGGAACAGGTTCTCGTCCCGGTCCAGGCCCAGCAGGGCCACCGACTGGAAGGCGCCCTCGGCGTCCTTGCGGAAGAAGATCGGATATTCGCGCTGAACCGCCTCGAACTCGGTGGGGAAGATCAGCACCTGGTTGATGTCGTCGCCGAAGGCGGGACCGTGCCCCGTGGCGACCCGCAGATCGCCATGGTCGACGTTGTTAAGCAGCACTCGGTTCGTCATGTCCGCCCCAACTTCCGGTCCCGGACCCGCGGCGCGGGTTGGGTGTCCGGCCACTGTAGAGAAGAAAGGGCCGCTGCGAACAGCGGCCCTTCCCCCCGACCTAGGTCGGCCCCCCAAGACAAGAGCCCCGGGACCCGACCATGGCTACGTTCCTTAGAACTTGTAGCGCGCTCCGAGCAGGAAGCGGCGGTCCAGTTCTTGCGCGTACCACAGCTCGTGTTCGTCGCGAGCGTAGGTGCGCAGGCTCTCGTTGGTCAGGTTGATGCCTTCCAGCGAGATCGCCAGCTTGGACGTCACGTCGTAGCTGATGTTGAAGTCCAGCTCGCCGAACGGCGCGACGAACACCGGGTTGCGCGAGCCGCCGCGGTTGGTGGCCTGCAGGAACTTGTCGCGCCAGTTGTAGGCCAGACGCGCCGAGATCCCGTTCTTTTCGTAGATCAGGGTGGCGTTGGCCGTGTCGCTCAGACCCAGCAGGGCGAACTGGTCCTGGCCCGGGTCGGAACCGATGTCGAAGCCGACGTCGCCGCGCACCAGGGTGTAGGCGCCGGAGACGCCGAAGCCGGTGTCGCCGAAGAAGTGCTGGGCGGCGATTTCGAAGCCGTGGATCTTGCCCGTCTTGTTGTTGATCGGCTGCGCGACCTGGAAGTTGAGCAGCGGATCGGACGCGTTGGGCGAGACGTCGGTGGCCGCGAGGATCGCATCGACGAAGGCCTGATTGAGGTCGCCGGACGGACCGCGGTTGGCCTGGTACTGGGCCGTGGCGGCCGCCACCGAACCGGTCGTGTTGATAAGCGAGGTCATCGTGAACAGGTTGACGTCGGTCTGGTCGGCGCCGATCGCGGCCAGGGACGCCTTGGCGTCGCCCGAACGGGTTCCGGCGGCGCCCGAGCTGGCGTCACGCAGGCCGAACAGGCTCTGGTTGAACGTGCCCGTACCCACGAAGTTGTTCACGCGCTTCTCGAAGAAGCCCGCCGAGATGTAGCTGTCGGGCTTGTAGTACCACTCGACCGAGACGTCGAAGTTGTCCGAGATCAGCGGCTGCAGTTCCGGGTTGCCCCGGGTGGCCAGCGGGATGGCGCCGTTGGCGATCGGACGGTTCGGCGCCTGAGGGGCGACCGAAGCGAACAGGTTGCCGTAGTCCGGCCGCGCGATCGTGCGGCTGAACGAGAAGCGACCGATCAGGTCCTTCCTCAGTTCCATCTGGAAGTCCAGGGCGGGCAGCAGGTTGCTGTACTTGTTGCTGCCCGAGATCGGCGAGTAGGTCGAGGCGGTGTCGATGCGGAAGTCGTTGTCGGCGGTCCAGACGACGGCTTGCGGCGTGCGGATCAGCGACACGGACTCCGACTTGGTCTCCTCGTAGCGGGCGCCGGCGACCATGCTGGCCTCGTGGCCGGCCAGTTCGCCCTTCCAGGTCAGCTGGCCGTAGACGGCCCAGATCTTCTCGTCGACGCGGTTGTCGTCCTGGCTGGTCACGCCGATGGCGTTGCCGACCGAGACGTAGTGCGGCGACAGGGCGTTGTAGAGGGCGATCGCGTCGGCGCGGAAGGCGACCAGGCCCGTGCCGCTCTGATGCGCGTCGAAGGTGTCGAAGCGGCAGGCCAGGCAGAATTGCTTCACCAGGTTGCCGGCGTACTGCGACACGTCGCGCGGGTTGGAGATGCCCCAGCTGCCCAGGTCCTGCTGGGTATTGATGCTGGCCTGCTTCATCTTCGAATTGCGGTAGTCGAAGCCGAAGTCGAAGCGGCTGCCGCTGTCGTCGAATTCGTAGCCGCCGTCGGCGCGGAATTCCTTGATCTCTTGATCCTGGCTCTGGGCCGAGGTGCGGGCCACCTGGCTGCCCAGGTCGCCGACATCCAGCACGCCGTTGCCGTTGCCGCGCGGCAGGGCGTCGTTGATGACCACGGCCTGGACCGGGATCTTGCCGTTGTAGTCCACCGAGTGCGTCGAGATGATCGGCGCGCCGATGCTGACCGAGGTCGAGCTGGTCCCGTTGGGCGCGTCAGGGTCGCTGGACGCCTTCGAGATGTGGCCGTCGACCGTGATCTTGAAGCGGTCGGTGACGTCCCAGGCGCCGTTCAGGCCGAACGACTTCAGCTTGTCCTCGTTGGCGCGGTACTGCTGCTCGAAGCCGGTGTCCTTGGTGCCGCTGAGGGTTTCCTGCAGGAACACGGCGGTGGCGACCGTCGGGTTCTTGTCGAAGGTCACCTTGTCGAACGGACGGTTGAACCAGTTGGTCTGGTCGTTGCGGCGTTCGAACGACTTGTTGTCGGCGTACAGGCCGTCGGCCGTGATCAGGATGTTCTCGGTCGGGCGCCATTGCACCGACGCCTGGGCGTTGATGCGTTCGCGGCTGCCTTGCGAGAAGTGGTAGCGGCTGTCGTTCGGGATCGCCACCAGGGTGTCGCCGCTGGCCGGCGCATTGGTGATCTGGGTCGCGCCGCCGTTGCGGACGAAGCCGTTGGCCGGATTGATGAAGTCGGAATACTTGCGGATGTTCCAGTCGTTCGACGTGGCGCTGGTGCTGGTGAAGTTGCGCTTCTGGTAGCTGCCGAACAGGGTGACGCCGAACTTTTCGTCCGCGTCGGTCCAGTTCAGCAGGCCCGAGACTTCCGGCGTCACCTTGGACGCGTCCTCGAGCTTGTTGTCCATGCTCGTATCGTAGACCGCCTTCACGCCGAGGCTGCCCGTCAGGCCGCTCTCGCGCGCGTCGAAGGGACGGCGGGTCTTGACGTTGATCGTCGCGCCGATGCCGCCCGACGGGATGCCCGCGCGGCCGGTCTTGTAGACTTCCAGGGTCGAGACGCCTTCCGAGGCGAGGTTCGAGAAGTCGAACGAACGGCTGGTGCCGGTCTGGAAGTCGGCCGACTGGTCGCCGCCGACGGTGGAGACGTTGGCCGAGGGCATGGTCCGGCCGTTCAGGGTCACCAGGTTGAAGCCGCCGCCGAAGCCGCGGACCGTGACCTGCGAGCCTTCGCCGTTGGTGCGGTCGATCGAAACGCCGGTGATGCGCTGCAGGGATTCCGCCAGGTTGGTGTCGGGGAACTTGCCCATGTCTTCGGCCGAGATGGCGTCGACCACACCGCTGTTGCTGCGCTTGATCTCGATCGAGCGCTCCAGAGAGGCCCGGATGCCGGTGACGACGATCTCGTCGACCGTGCTGCTGTCGTTGTTGCTCTGGGCCTGGGCCTGACCGCCGGCGAAGATCGCCACGGACAGCGCTATCAGAGACGCAGAGGTATTCAGGCGACGGTGTCGCTTCATAGCCGTTTCCCCGCACAAGTAGCCCCCGAGGGGGCATTGGTTCTTTTTGTTTCGACGTCGATACGTGGACCCCGACCGTTTTTGCGATTGTCGTCAAAAACAGCGGAATATCGGCGATCGAGTTAGCGGTAACATCAGTACGCGAAATCGGTCAAGCGACCCAAAACCGATTTTGACAGCGCTGTATCGGCTCATTTCTCATACAAATGATCAGAAACCCTGACAAATAAGCGGGTTGCCGCTTTTTTGACGCAAAAGCCTTTTTCGCAAGGCGGTTCGGTTGTTGCAGTCCCGACACAGAGGGCGCCCGCGCAATCTGCGCGTCATCCGCTCACGGCGCTTCGTCCTGACGTAGCGGAAACCGGCTTTGGACGGATCGGCGGTCGCCCGCCGAAGCTCTGCAAGAAACCCCGTTGACGAGACCCTGAACAATGTTACCGCTATCGCGGGCTTTTCAGGCTGGCGGTCAGTCGCTCGCCCATCCGCCCGTGGATTACCTCAAGGGGCCGGCGTCCTCGCGACGGCGGCCCCCCTCTTTCTCCCGGCCCCTCTCCGCCCGATCGCCACCGGACCTCGAAATATGGGACCGGTACCAAAAGTGCGTTGACGCCCGCCCGCAAGACGGGAAGGTTGCGCCCGGAACCTGGAGAGACGTCCAGGACGGGAGGAGCATCATGGAAGTCTTGTCGCGGTCGTTGAAGGCCGCCGCGCTGGCCGCGAGCCTGATGGCCGGCGTCGCGCCCGCCGCCCTGGCCCAGGCCCCGGCCAAGCCTGCCGCGAGCCCGGCTTCCGGCGCCCTCAAGCTCAACGCCAAGGGCTATCTCGAGACCCCCGGCCTGAACGTCCTGGTGTTCAGCAACGGCTCGGAAGACCTGTTCAACGACGCCAAGATGAGCGGGGTCGAGCTGATCCAGCACGGGGTGCGCACCGTCACCAACGGCGATGTCCGGCTGAGTCCCACGCCCGGCCAGTGGGACCCGATGGCCAAGCTGATCGAGCGCAAGGTCGACCCGGCCACCGGCGTGATCACCGCCACCCTCGAATTCGTCGGCCAGGACTTCCGCTACACGATCCGCGTCGAGCCCCGCGGCCGGGACTTCACCGTCAGCGTCAACCTCGACAAGCCGCTGCCCGCCGCCCTGGAGGGCAAGGCCGGCTTCAATCTCGAGGTCCTGCCCTCGGCCTATTTCCGCAAGACCTTCCTGGCCGACGGCAAGCCGGGAAGCTTCCCGCTCTATCCCAGCAGCCCCATGGCGGCGCCGGTGGACGGCCGGGCCGAGCCCCTGCCCCTGGTCACCGCCGGCCGCTTCGTGCTGGCCCCGGAAGACCCCGCGCGGCGGATCACCATCGCCAGCGCCGCCGGCGGCCCCGTCTCGCTGTACGACGGCCGCAACCAGGCCCAGAACGGCTGGTACGTGCTGCGCGCCCCGATCCCCGCGGGCAAGACCGGTCGGGTGGTCGAATGGACCGTCTCGGCCAACGCCCTGCCCGGCTGGGTCCGCCCGCCGTCCATAGCCCATTCCCAGCTGGGCTACGCGCCGGGCCAGAAGAAGGTGGCGATCGTCGAGCGCGACCCGGCCGATCCGCCCAAGGCCCAGGCCCGGCTGCTGAAGGTGGGCGAGACCGGGGCCTTCACCCCGGTGCTGACCGCCCCGCTCGGGGCCTGGAAGCCCTGGCTGCGCTACGCCTACGCCGAGTTCGACTTCTCGTCCGTGACGACGCCGGGCCTCTATGTCGTCGAATACGCCGGCCGGCGCACCGCGCCCTTCCGGATCGATCCGACGCTCTACGCCGACGCCTGGCATCCCACCCTGGACGTCTATTTCCCGGTCGCCATGGACCACATGTTCGTCAACGAGGCCTACCGGGTCTGGCACGGCGACAGCCACCGCGACGACGCCCTGCAGGCGCCGCTGAACCACGAGCACATCGACCTCTACCGCCAGGGCCCGACCACCGACACGCCGTTCAAGCCCATGGAGCACATCCCCGGGCTCAACGTGGGCGGCTGGTTCGACGCGGGCGACTTCGACATCCGCACCCAGACCCACTACGCGGTCGTGCGCACCCTGGTCGACACCTGGGAGCAGTTCCGCCTGACCCGCGACGAGACCACGGTCGACGAGGCGCGGCGGCACGTCGAGATCCACGTGCCGGACGGGACGCCCGATATCCTGCAGCAGATCGAGCACGGCACGCTGCAGCTGCTCGCCCAGCACAAGGCCATCGGCCACGCGATCCACGGCATCGTCGAGCCGGACGTCGGCCAGTACACCCATCTGGGCGACGCGGTGACCAAGACCGACGGCCTTGTCTATGACGCCAGCCTCGGCCCCGACCAGGTCAAGGACGGCCGCAGCGGGGTCAAGGACGACCGCTGGGCGTTCACCAGCAAGTCCACGCCGCTGAACTACGGCTCGATCGCCGCCCTGGCGGCGGCCAGCCGGGCCCTGCGCGGTTATCGCGACGCCCTGGCCGACGACTGCCTGGCCACCGCCCAACGGGTCTGGGACGAGGAGCACAGCCACGCCCCCGACCTCTTCCACCACGGCAACACCACCGGCGGCGACATCGTCGACGAGGAGTTCAGCGCCGCCGTCGAACTGCTGATCGCCACCAAGGACCCGAAATACGCCGCCCGGATCGACGAGCTCTGGCCCAAGGTCGAGGCCCGCTTCGCCCAGAACGCCGACTTGGCCGCCCGGGCCGTCCCGTTCATGCCGCCGGCCTTCAAGGCGCGGATGGCGCCGGCGGTGCGGGCCTACAAGGCGCAGAGCGACAAGCTGCTGACCGAGAACCCGTTCGGCGTGCCGATCGCCATGGGCGGCTGGGCCGGCAGCGGCGGCGTCGCCGAGTTCGGCCTGACCCATTGGGCCCTGCACAGGGCCTTCCCCGAGATCATCGACGGCCAGGCGGTGTTCCGGTCGCTGAACTATCTGTACGGGACCCATCCGGGCTCGGACATCTCGCTGGTCTCGGCCGTGGGCACGGTCTCCAAGGAGGTCGCCTACGGCAACAACCGCGCCGACTTCAGCTTCATCGCCGGCGGCGTGGTGCCCGGCGAGCTGATCGTCAAGCCGGACTTCCCCGAGAACAAGGAGGACTGGCCGTTCTTCTGGGGCGAGAACGAGTACGTGATCAACGTCGGCGCCAGCTACATCCAGCTGGTGAATGCGGCGGCGGCGCTGGCCAAGGACCCCTCCAACGCTCCAAAATAACAACCGTCATTCCGGGCCTTGCGCCCGGGATGACGGCTGAAATTGAAGGGCGAAACGACTAGGCCGAAACAGCCGGATCCAGCTGCGCCCACAGCTTCCGCTCCGCCCCGAACCGGTCCGGGACCACGCTGCAGGCCACGTCCAGCACCATGGTCGATCGGGTCTTCAGGTCGTAGGCAGGCCAAGCCGGCTGGCCGGGCGCGCTGGGCTTTCCCGACCGCGCGAAATTGGCCCACATGGTGCTGATGTTCCGGGCCGCCTCGAAGCGGTCGGCGCGGTCGCCGGCCAGGGTCTTGGGCGAGGCCACGGTGTTGAACACCAGGGGGATGTCGCTGGCGTGCATGGCCCCCAGCTCGATGTCGGTCCCGTCCATCTTGCGGTTCGAGCGGTAGGCGATGTTGTAGACATAGACCGGCGCCTTGCCCTGGGCCGCCTTGCGCTCGGCGGTGACCACAGAGCCCGCGCCCATGGCGTGGTAGCTGAGCGCCGTCAGGTAGAGGTCGCTGGGGCTCGCGCCCGGATGGGCCGCCCGCAGGGCGTCGATCACCATCGGGGTCTTGTCGCCGAGCCTGGGCGCCAGCCGCGCCTTCAGCCCCGCCTCGTCCAGCCGGAAGGCCTCGATGTCCTTGTTCTGCCACGAGAAGAAGGCCGCCTCGCGATCCAGCCAGCCGATCATCAGCGGCTTGCCCGCGGCGCTGGCCGGGGCCGTCGGATCGAACGGGTGATGCGGCAGCAGGCCGCCGTCGACGATGGGTCCGTAGCTGCCCGGATTGAGCGACTGGATGCCCTTCCAGCCGCCGCTGTCGCCCGGATATTTGGCCAGCAGGGCCTTCTGGGCGGCCAGGACCTGGGGCGCGGGGACATCCAGCAGCTTGCGCCAATCGGCCGGGGCGATGCCCAGCAGGTCCAGATAGAACCGCGTCGTCTGGGCGGCGACGTCGGGCGTGGAGATCCGCACCACCGGGCCGCTCTGGATGATCGCCTTGGAGAACAGCGGCGCGACCGACGGCATGGCGTAGAGGCACGAGGTCTTGGCCCCGCCGCCGCTCTCGCCGAAGATCGTCACGTTGCCGGGATCGCCGCCGAACGCGGCGATGTTCCGCTGCACCCACTTCAGGGCCAGCACGATGTCGGACAGGCCCTGGTTGCCGGACCCGGCGTATTCCGCCCCGCCCAGCTCGCCCAGGTACAGATAGCCCAGCACGCCCAGGCGATGGTTGTGGGCCACCACCACCACGTCGTGCTCGCGGGCCAGCATCGAGCCGTCCTGGGCCGTGCTGCCGCCCGAGCCGGTCGTGTAGCCGCCGCCGTGGCTGTAGAACATCACCGGCTTGCCCTTGCCCCCGCCGGCGGGGGTCCAGACGTTCAGCACCAGGCAGTCCTCGCCCGGGGCCGGCTCGTTCAGGCCGTAGACGGTGGTCGGGTCCTGCAGGGTGGGCGTGCCCAGCCGGGTGGCGTCCCGCACCCCGGTCCAGGGCGCGACGGGCCGGGCCGGCTTGAAGCGGTTCGGTCCCGAGACGCTGTCGCCATAGGGCACGCCCTTGTAGGCGTCGACGCCGCCGGTCCGCACGCCGCGCAGGCGGCCTTCGGCGACCTCGATCTCGACGGCTTCAGAGGGGGCGTCGGCGCGCGCCGCCCAGGGCAGGACCAGGCTTCCGGCGACGGCCGCGCCGCCGGCCAGCAGGCGCCGGCGATCGACGCCGTTCTCGAAGGACTTCATGGACGCCTCACCATTCTCGAGCGGTCTCCGGCCAACGCCGGAGCCCGGGTTCATCCTGCGTGACTCCGGGATCCGACAGGACCCCGACCTTGGTCGAAGCCTAGCGGCACATCTTGTCGAGTTCCGCCCCACCCCAGGCGGGCTGCGACGGCACCGGCAGCCCCTTGGCCTTCATGGCCTCCTCCAGGGTCGTGGGGACGGCGGTGGCCTCGGCGTGGAAGTCGGCGGCGTAGAACTTGTCGCGCTCGGCCTCCTCCAGCCCGACGAAGGTCACGCCGTTGTCCTGGTACAGCTTCAGCAGCCTGGGCATCATCCGCGCGTCGAAGGCCCCGGCGTGCATCAGCAGCACATAGGGGATGTCGCGGCCGTACAGCGTCGCCGACAGGCCGCGCTCGAAGTCCAGGCTGTCCTTGGCGGCCTTCAGGTAGCTGGCCTCCAGCACCGCCACGGCGGCCGTGTCGCCCTTGGCCATGCAGCGGGCGTAGGGTTCGTTCCAGGCGTAGTCGCCGAAGCTCATCGTCACCCCGGCGATGCGGTAGCCGCGGGTCTTCAACACCTTGCGGGCCGCCGCGTGCTTCTCGGGCGTCTCGCCTTCGCTGAGATAGGGATAGCGCACCCAGCGCCAGTCCTGGCCGGCCATGTGCTTTTCCAGCAGCGACTCGTTGCGGACGAGGTCGGCCTCCCAGTCGGCCAGGCCGTTGGTGTTGAGGTTCATGTGCGACCAGGTGTGGTTGGCCAGCGGATGGCCGGCCGCGCGCCACAGCGACAGCACGCCCACCGAGTCCGGCTCCTTTTCCTCCTGCACGCCGTTGACGAAGCCGTAGACCGGCCCCGTCCTGGCGTCGTGGAAGGCGGCCAGCAGCCGACCCGCCACGTCCATGCGGCTGACGCCGGGCGGTAGGGCGCTGTGGGCCGGCAGGTCGTCGAAGGTCAGGGCCATCTTCACCGGCGTCGCGGCTTGGGCGGCCTGGGCCGCGCCCGCCGTCATCGCCAATACGGCCAGCGGCGCGATCCACCGCGCCCAAAGCCCAGCCCGCGCGCGCCGCGCTCCACCTTCGACAGCCATGCGTCCTCCCGTTTCATCCTTCGCGGATGATAACGGTAACAGTTATGCCGTCCGCAGGCTTCGCCGCAAGGCCCCTAGAAGGTGTAGTCGAACCCGAGCCGGAAGAGGTTGCCGCGCACGTCCGCCTCAGAGCTCAGGGTGGCGTAGCTTGACCCGACCGTGGCCTGGGACTTGATCGTGCCGAAGTCGGTGTACAGCCACTCCCCGCGGATCGCGGTCCTGTCGCTCAGGGCGTAGGCGCCGCCGAGGCCAGCGGTCCAGCCCCACTTGACGTCGGACTTCTCGTTGTTGCCCGTGATCGGCGTCGTGCGGGTGTCGCGGTAGCGGGTCGACAGCTTGATGTCCGACGCGGCCACGCCGCCCGTCGCGTACACCAGCCAGGTGTCGTTGCCGTAGCCGATCCGGGGACGCAGGGTCCACATCCAGTCGGTCTTCACCTTCTGCTCGATCGTGAAATCGACCGGCGGGTTGATCGCCAGCCCCGACCGGTAGGTCTTCTCGCGGTCCTCGCCCAGATTGTAGTAGCCGATGTCGGTCTCCATCCCGATCAGCCACGCCCCCGTCCAGTAGTTGACGCCCGCCTGGAAGCCGCCGGTGAACCCGACGTCGTTGTCGTCGTCCTCCGAGATCGGGGCGTTGATCAGGCCGATGTCGCCGGGCGGGATGACCATTCCGCCCGAACCGGCCGCCGCCTTCATGCTCAGCGTGGTGTCGCCCCACGACGCGCCGACATTGCCGCCGACATAGAACCCGTCCCAGGGCGCGCTCTGGGCGACGGCCGCGCCGGCTCCCAGGCAAACGACCCCGACCGCTCCGAGAGCGGCCATGAACTCCGACCCGCGCATGCTCGTCCTCCATGCCGATACGATGACGAGGGCGAGCATTCCCGCCGAACCCGCCGCCCGGTATCCGGTGCGGACCTGAGGGTGGAAGACGGGGGACCGGAGGCGGCGCGCGGAACGACCCGCGCGCCGTTCACGCCTACTCGATGATGCGCAGCACGACACGACGGCTGGCGGCCAGGTCCTCGGGCGTGTCGCCGGTCGCGGCCGGGCGTTCCTCGCCCCACGACACCGTCTCCATGCTGGCCAGCGGGATGCCCTGGCTGAACAGGAAGCGGCGCGTTTCCAGGGCGCGCTTCTCGCCCAGGATGCGGTTCTTGTCGCTGTCGCCGCGCGGGTCGGCGTTGCCGACGATCTCGACGAAGACCTTCTTGTTGTCGGCCTTCAGGCGCTCGGCGAAGGCGGTCAGGGTGGCCTTGGCCTCGTCCGACAGGTCCCACTTGGCGGTCTCGAAATTGATGGTGTCGCTTTCGCTCACCACCGTGCGGACCATCTTGCCCCGCGCCAGGCCGTAGGCCTCGTCGGCCCGCGACTGCGCCGCCTGGGCGGACTTGTCCACGCCGTCGACCCGCGTCGACAGCGCGTTCACCTTGGCGTCGACGGCGTCGACGCGGGCGTTCACGGCGGCCACGTGTTCGTCGACGTACTGCTCGGTGGCGCAACCGCTCAGGGCCAGCCCACCAGCGACCAAGACGGCGGCCGCGACGCCCGAAAGATAATGACCCATCTTGGATCTCCCAGCTCTTGCCAAACTCGGCGAGGAGTTTGGCGCCCGGGCGGACAAGACCTATCAGGTGTAGACCTGAGCCTAGACCTCAGTTCACCCGAATCTGGGCTTGCCGAATCCTATGGTCGCGCATTGGCCTTTTCCCAGGCCCGCACCTTGACCCGGGCGGCGTCGAAAACACGTTCGTAATTGCCCTTCAGGACCTTCTCGCGCGTCTCGGGCGTCAGCTTGGCCCAGAGCGGCTTGTAGGCCTCGTAGACGGCGAAATACTGCTCGGGCGAGCGGGGCGCGACCACGTCGCTGCCGAACAGGAAGCGGTCCGGGTATTTGTTGATCAGGGCCGCCGCCAGGGTCGAGGACTCGTCGGTCGCCACCAGGTACTTGGCCACCTCGTCCCACGAGATGTCGAACATCACGTTCTTCATGGCGGGGTTGGAGAGGATCTCCTCCAAATAGGTCGCCTCGGACTTCACCGGCTGGACGACCCGCCCCATGCCGGCATGGGCCCAGATGATCGTCGTATTGGGATGGCGCGCGTACAGCGCCGTCAGCTGGTCGAAATAGCCCCGGACCTTGGCGTCCTTGGTGAAGGGCCGGACCATGTCGTTGTGCAGGATCGCCACCAGCCCGACCTCGCCGGCGAAGTCGAGCAGGCGGTCCAGCGACGGGTCGGTCAGGCTGGCCCCGCCGCCGGCGATCTTGGGCGAGACGAACTCCTTGTGCACCGAGAACTCGCCGATGCCGGTGAAGACCCCGGGGAACAGGGTCAGCACCCGCCGCACGTGGTCGGCGGCGTACATGTCGGCCGGGTTGAAGCCGGTGATCATCGGATCGACCCGCTTCTGCTGCTCCGGCGACAGGGCGCGGTACTGCAGGGCGATCTGGGCGTCGGTGAACGAGTAGTAGTACAGCGGCGCGTCGGCCTCGAGATAGTAGGTCGGGGCGATGTCGCCGCTCTCCAGGTGCGACCACTCCTGCTGCAGCGGGATGCCGAACAGGGTGGTGCGGCACACCCGGTCGCCCATCAGCTTCAGCACCTCGGCGGCCGAGGGCCCCTCCTGGATGTAGTTGGTCAGGTGGAAGTGGCTGTCGCTGAACTGACAGCCCTTCGGGGTCGGGACCGGGGTCTGGGCCGCGACCTGCGCGGCGACGAGCGCCAGCGGGAGCCCCAGGGCGGCGAAGAGAAATCGGCGAGGCATCGCGACCTCCTGGTCCTAGAAGGCGAGGGAGAAGTCCGAGACGAGGGTGAAGCCGTTCGCGCCGACCGGGACGGGATAGGCCGTGTAGCCGACGGGAGAACGGTCGGTGTAGAGCCCCATCACGTTGACCCGCAGGTCCCGACGCTGGAACGGGTAGTAGTTGACGCCCAGGGCGACGTCGTAGGGGTCGCCGTAGCCGCCGTAGATCTTGGAGCCCGACAGATAGAGCATCAGGGTCTTGGGGATCAGCATGGCCGAGGCCTGGAGCTGGAAGCCGGTGTCGTGCAGGTCGGTGACCGGGACGATCCCGTTGACCTTGAAGTTGTCCAGCCAGCGCGAATAGTACTCGAACTCCAGCGCATAGCCCCGGTGCTTCACCGCCGCGTCCAGGGCCACCATCTGGTAGCGCGCCTCGGTGATCCGGCCCGGCGTGCCGAAGGCTTCGTTGGCGAACAACAGGGTGCCGTCGGACAGCCGCAGCTGGGTGTTCTCGATGGACTCGGTATTGGGTTGCGACTGCGGCGTCTCGGTGCTGCGCGTGTAGTGGACGCTGAACAGGGTCGCGACCTTGTCGTGGTTCTCCGGATCGCCGAAGCCGTTGGCCGGGCCGAACTCTCCGGTGGTCGGCATCCAGGTCAGGGCGCCCGACCAGGTGTTGGGCTTGGCGTCCAGCTGGCCGGCGTTGACCCCCAAGGCGCTCAGGTTGTTGGCCACCATCACCCGGTATTCCAGGCCCTTGGCCAGCTTGCCGTCGGCCCAGATGCCCTGGGTGTACGATCCCCGGAAGAACTCGTCGGCGATCGGCCGGTTGTCGTTGCGCAGCCAGTACGGGAAGGTCCGGTTGGTCGAACGCGTCGACGGCACCGACTGGATGCCGAAATAGACCCGCAGGGCGTCGTTGAATTTCCAGTTGAGATTGCCGGCCAACACCACCTGGGCGCCCAGGCCCTGGGCGGTCTGCGAGGTCCACGCATAGGCGTTGTAGCCGAACCGCGGATCGAACAGCCAGCCGCGCACGGTGATCTGCACCTTGGCCAGCTGGAAGTCCTCGCGCGGCGTGACGGTCTTGGTCCGCCCGAAGGCGTCCACATAGGATTTGTCCAGCTGGTGCTGGTTCAGGTAGCGCAGGTAGCTGACCAGGCCCAGGTCGACCTCGCCGATGTCGGAGCGCATCAGGATCAGGCCCTTGCCGGGCTCGAAGCCGCCCCAGCGCGCCGGCGGGGCGGCGTCCTCGGCCGCTCGGGTCGGCAGCCGCACGATGTCGTCGGACGCGGCCGTCGTCGTGGCGACCGGCGCCGTCGGCGGCGGGGCGCCCGCGGCCCAGGAGAGCTGGGCGTCCAGGGCGTCGATGCGTTTGGCGCGCGCGGCCTCGGCCGCCTTGGCCGCCTCGTTCTCGGACCTCAGGGCCTGGAGCTCGCGGCGCATGGCCGCCAGGTCCTCGGCGCTGGCGACCGGCGGCGGCGGGGGCGCCGTGGACTGGAGGTCCTGCGCCAGGGCCGGGCTCGCCGCGCCCGCCAGCACCAGGCCGGCCGCGGCGCAGGCGAGGGAGGACGCCGCGCCCAGCCGGGCCGGACGCCGATACGCAAAGCTTGGCATGAACTTCACCTCGGGCCGATCAGATCGGCTTGGCTTCGTACGGGTTGCCGCCCAGGGCGTTCGAGATGTCGATGATCGCCTTCTGGCCGCGCACGCTGTTGCCGGCGGCGTCCAGCGGCGGCGCGAAGGTGCCGACCCCGAACTTGCCCGGCGACACGGCGATCAGCCCGCCGCCCACGCCGCTCTTGGCGGGCAGGCCGGTGTGGAACAGCCACTTGCCGCTGTCGTCGTAGAGGCCGGCGGTCGCCATAACCGCCAGGAGGCGGGAAACGTGCTTGGGATCGATCACCTGCTTCTTGGTGATCGGGTTCTTGCCGCCGTTGGCCAGGGTGGCGGCCATGTTGCCCAGGTCCTTGGCGTTGACGGCGATGGCGCACTGGCGCGTGTAGATGTCGGTGGCCACGGCCGGGTCGCTCTTGAACCGCTCGTAGGCCCACATCAGGGCGCCGATGGCCCGGTTGCGCTGGTTGGTGTCGGCCTCGGACTTGTAGACCTCCTCGTCGACCGACAGCTGACGGCCGGCGAAGTCGGAATGCAGGGCCAGGATCTTCTTCCAGACCTCGTCGGGCGTGCCCTTGACCATGCCGGTGGTGGCGATGGCGCCGGGATTGACCAGGGGGTTCATCTCCTTGCCGCGGTACTGCTCGACCGCGACGATCGAGTTGAACACCTGGCCGGTGGCGTCCACCCCGATGCTGTTCTCGATCAGGTCCTCGCCGGATTCCTGGAACACCAGGGCCAGGGTGAAGACCTTGGAGATCGACTGGATCGAGAAGGTCGGCTCGATGTCGCCGGCGGTGGCCAGCGCCCCCTGGGGCGTGGCCAGGGCGATGCCGAAATAGTTCGACGGCACCTTGGCGAGCGCGGGGATGTAGTCGGCGTTCTTGCCTTCCTGCAGCCCCTTGTACTTGTCGTAGGCGGCCTTGACCGCCGCGGCGGCGGCGCCCGAGGCCTGGGCCTGAGCGGGCGGAGCCGCGGCCAGGCCGGCGCCGGCGGTCAGGCCGAAACCCAGGACGGCGAGACCCCTGGCGAGGTCGCGGCGGGAAGCGTTGGTCTGCATCATCGGATCGTCTCCCGTGAGCCGCCTAGCGGAAATCTTTGCTGGAGAAGCTGTACTTGAACGACACCTGCACCCGCAGGTCGTCGCCCTTGTTGTCGTTGAAGTCCTTGCGCTCGCCCCACAGCAGCTCGCCGCCGATCAGGATCCGCGGGTCGGGCGTGTAGAGCAGGTTGGCCGAGGCGTACTGGCCGTACGTGTAGGCCGTGGCTTCCTGGAAATCGGTGTTGTCGACCTTGGTCATGCTCCAGCCGACCGAGCTGGACCATTGGTCGTTCCAGTAGTGGTCGTAGTAGGCCGTCAGGCCCAGCAGCGGCAGCACGTCGCCGCGCAGCGAGCCGGGCGGCACGGGGGTGGGCAGCGGCAGGGTGACGCCGGTCGCCGCTTCGGGGCCCATGTCGGTGCCGCCGTCGTTCATGTAGCTGGCGATACCTTCGCCGTAGACCACGCCCAGATGGACGACGTCCTTGGCTCCGACCTTGATGTTGGACGTGGCGTTCACGCCCCAGCCCAGCTTGGTGTTCTTGGGTTTGTTGTCGGTCGTGCCGACGGTTTCGTAGCCCACCCGCCGCAGGATGCCCGCCAGCTGCACGTGGCCCCAGTCGCCCTGGTAGCGATAGTGGCCGGTCAGGTCGGGCAGGCTCTCGTCGCCCCGGATGTTGGCGCCCAGCTCCGGAGAGACGGTGCGGATGTTGCCCGGATCGATGTCGTTGCCGGGCTTCTCGACCGCGATCGCGAACTGGCCCGGGCCTGAACCGAAGGTGTAGCGGATCTGCGGGTTGCGCAGGAACACCATCCCCGTCGGACCCCAGTACTCGATGGTGTTGGGGAAGATGTCGCCGTCCATGAACACGCTGTTGGTCTGGCCGGCCAGGACCGGGCCCCACTGACCGTAGGCGTGGCGCAGACGGAAGGTGGTCTGGCCGGCGTCGCCGCCGACCCCGAACAGGTCGAATTCGAACTTCACGAACAGCGGCTTGCCGGCGATGTCCTGCTGGGCCTTCACGCCGAACCGGCTCTGCTTGACGCTGATCGAGGTCTGGCCGTTGTCGCCGAACGTGCCTTGCGTCGTCGGGATCTTCGAGGGCCGCAGGGCGTCGTCCCAGGCCGGGTCGACGCGGTTGAAGTCCTGGGTGAAGTCGACCTGGGCGAAGCCGTAGACCTCGAAGTTCGGCGCGTCCTGGGCGTGAGCCGCCTGAACCATGCCGAGGCCCCCGACCAGCGCGGTCGCCATCAGCAATCGCGGCCCGAGCCGCCCGTGGAGAGTTCCCATCGTGTCGCCCCTATGTACTGGACCCGGTGACCGGCGCGGCTGATCCACGCGTCTCCGGCAGAGGCTAGAAGCGGCTCCGGAGCGAACGTATCCGGTGGGGACCTGATACGACCCGAGGTCGATTGCCCGTAACCCTCGCGCCTTTCGCGAGCGCCGGAACGGTCGGCGCGGCCGGGACGCGGGCCCCGGCTCGGGCGCCTGCGGCCCGGCGGCTGGGGTATCCGCCGGATGGCCCGGGCCCGCGGCCCACCCGACCGTGGGCGCCAACCTGGAGGCTTCCCATGACCCCCGCCCGCCCCCTCGACGCCGGAGACCTCGCCTGACCCTGGCGCTGCTCGTCGCGGCGGCGCTCGCCACGACGGAGGCGCCGGCCGAGGCGGCCCGACCTCCCGCGACGACGCCCTCCGCCGAACAAGCCCC
Organism: Caulobacter sp. CCG-8; assembly: GCF_037402475.1. Taxonomy (NCBI): domain Bacteria; kingdom Pseudomonadati; phylum Pseudomonadota; class Alphaproteobacteria; order Caulobacterales; family Caulobacteraceae; genus Caulobacter; species Caulobacter sp. CCG-8. Next base: position 161,089 of record NZ_JBBEUD010000010.1, on the reverse strand, counting down.
GCAGCAGCAGCCGACGGCCGAGGACCAGGCCGAGGCGCCCCACGCCCTGCTGGTCGTGCCCCTGAAGCTGCTGTCGGTGCTGGACCAGGACTTCAGCCTGGGTCCGTGGACCTTCCGGGGCTACATCCAGCTCGACGGCGCGAACTACACCCAGCCCGCCGCCGGACCGCCGGAGACCGACTTCCGGCGCGGCGCCATCGGCAGCGGCGACACCCTGGACGCCCGGGCCCTGGCCGACGGCTCCTACCTGCGCAAGGCCCGCCTGGGCGGCGAGGGCCAGTGGGGCGAGAACCTGTCCTACCGGGCCATGTTCGACATCGGCGGCCGCGACGAGCACGGCGAGGCCCGCGTCGCCGAGGTCTGGGCCCGCTACAGCCGCTTCGCGCCCTGGGTGTTCATCGCCGGGGCCTATCCCCAGCTGACCAACATGGAGGATGCGACCAGCACCGACGCCAACCCGTTCCTGGAGCGGGCGACGGCCGCCAACCTGGCGCGCGGCCTGGGCGGCGGCGACGGCCGGCTGGGCGTGACCGTGCGGCGCGCGACCCGCAACTGGATGACCGCGGTCAGCCTGACGGGACCCGTCCTGCACGAGGACGACGAGACCTCGCCCAAGTCGGCGGTGATCGTGCGGACCTCGCGGGCCTTCTATCCGTCGGCGGACTCCAGCTACCACCTGGGCGGATCGCTGATCTACGTGCTGTCGCCCGGCGACCCTCAGGACGGCCGGACGCCGGGGTTCGGCGTGCGGCTGCAGGCCACGCCGGAGGTGCGCGTCGACGACACGCCCCTGCTCGACACCGGCGACATCGTCGCCCACCACGTCCGGGTGCTGGGCCTGGAGTTCGCCGCGCGCCGCCGCAACCTGTTCCTGCAGGCCGAGGCCTTCCATTTCGCGGTCGAGCGCTCGTCCCGCGACCTCCCGCGCGACCCGCGCTTCTTCGGCTTCTACATCGAGGGCAGCTGGATGCTGACGGGCGAGGCGCGGCGCTTCGACCAGACGCGCGCGGTGTTCGGACGTCCCCTGACCCGGCGTCCCCTGCGGGCCGGGGGCTGGGGCGCCTGGGAGCTGGCCGCGCGCTACAGCCGGATGGACGCCAATTCCTACGCCGGCGCCCCCGGCGCGCCGCCCCCGCCCGGCGGGGTCCGGGGCGGCGACCAGGCCATCCTCAGCCTGGCGCTGAACTGGTACCCCTCCAACCGCATCCGCCTGATGCTGAACGCCATGCATGTGAAGGTGGACCGCCTGAACCCCGCCAGCCCCGCCGATCCCGAGCCTTTCGGCCCCGCCCCGACGACCCCGCCGGTCGGCGTCCAGATCGGCCAGACCCTGGACGTCGTGGCCATGCGCCTGCGTTACGCCTTCTGACGCGGTATGCGCCTGATACGCCGGCGCGGGGTGTACGGCGCCGGCCCGAGGGTTTTCCCCGATGGTGATCCCGGCCGTCATGGCGATGCTTGGCCACAGCAGATCGAGGCCGAGAAAATGGATCGTCGACAGCTCATCCCGGCGGTGTTCCTGGCGTTCACCGTCGCCACCGCCGCACCGGCGCTGGCCGCAAAGCCCCCTCAGACCTGGGACGGCCTGATCCAGGTCAAGACCAAGGGCTTCGACCTGGTCTACCTGGCCCCGGGCGCGACCTTCACCGGCTACACCAAGGTCAAGCTGGACCCCACCGAGGTCACCTTCGAGAAGAACTGGCGTCGCGACTACAACAGCCAGGGCCTCGGCGTTTCGCGGGACATTTCCGAGAAGGACGTCCAGAAGGCCATCACCCAGGGCGTCGCCGGCGCCAGCGAGATCTTCGCCGAGGAGTTCAACAAGGGCGGCTATCCGGTGGTCACCGAGGCCGGGCCCGACGTGCTGTGGCTGAGGACGGGCGTGCTCAACGTCCGCGTCTCGGCGCCGGACACCATGGACCCCGGCCGCACCTACAGCTTCGCCAACGACGCCGGCGAGGCGACCTACTTCATCGAGGTGCGGGACTCCCAGACCGGCGCCCTGCTGGGCCGCGCCGTCGACCGGCGCGTCGTCGGCGACAACACCTACGGACAGCGCAACCGCGTCACCAACCGCATGGACTTCCGGCGGGTGGTCGAGCGATGGGCCGAGCTGAGCCTTCGCGGCCTCAACGAACTGAAGGCGCGGTCGCCGATCAGCGACACCGGGCAACCGGCTCCAGCCCCGCCCAAGTAGCCGTTTGCAGTGGACGGCCCGCGCACGGAGGCGGGCCTTGGACTTGCTTTCTGTCGGGAGAGGCCAGTGGAAGGACGCTTGAGATGTCCCATCGGCTCGACCAGACGCTGCCGCTGCTGTGGCCCCTGTTCGGCGGCCATCAGGGGATCGCGTCGCCCGCCCCGCCCGCCGCCCTCGGGCTGGCGGTGACCGGCATGCTGCGGCGGGCCAGATCGGCCCTCGCGCCGGTGCAGGCCTCGTTCGACTCCGTCCCGATGCTGAAGCCCGCCAGTCGCGCCGCCGCCAGGCTTCTGGCCACGGTCTCCAAGGCGCTGGTCCAGGAGACGGCCCTGATCAACGAGGCCGGCGTGGTGATCGCGGTAAATCCCGCCTGGAGGGACGCCGCACGCCGCTCGGGCGCGTCGCGTCACGCCGGCCTGGGCGAGCCCTATCTGGACTTCTGCACGCGGATCAGCCCGGTCCTGGGACGGAGCGCGTTCCGCAACGGCGTCCAGGACCTGCTGAGCGGTCGCAGTTCCTCGTTCACCCACCACTACACGGTGACGGACAGCGAGCTGCCCCACCGCCGCCATGTGCGGATCAGCCCCCTGCCGTTCAGTCCCCAGCCGGCGTTCGTGGTGGTGCACGACGACCTGCCCCTGCCGAAGGCGCGGCCGTCGCCGGCGCGGGCCTGCGACCTGCTGGCGGCCCAGGAGGAGGAGCGCGTGCGCATCGCCATCGAGCTGCACGACTCCACCTGCCAGCACCTGGCGGCGCTCAACCTGTCGCTGGGACGCCTGCGGCCCCTGGTCTCGGGCGACAAGGCCGACGCGGTGCTGGACGACATGGAGATCTCGGTCGGCGAGGTGATGAAGGAGATCCGCGTCCTCTCCTACCTGATCAAGCCGGCGGGCCTCGCGCAGAACGGCCTGGCCCACGCGGTGCGCGGCTTCGTCAACGGCTTCGGGGCCCGCACCGGTCTCACCGCCAGCTTCCTGACCCGCGGCCCGGTCGACGCCGCCCCGCCGCCGGTCCAGCACGCGGCCTACCGCATCGTCCAGGAAGCGCTTTCCAACGTCTACCGCCACGCCGAAGCCCAGCACGCCGACGTCGAGCTGATCAGCCACGGCGGCGTCCTGACCGTCCGGGTCAGCGACGACGGCAAGGGCGTCGCGGCCCTGCTGCGGGGCGACGGCGCCGGCCTGGACTCCGGGGTCGGCATCGCGGGCATGCGCGCCCGCGCGGCCCAGCTGAAGGGGCGGATCGAGATCACCTGCCCCGGAACCGGCACGGTCGTGGTCGCCGTCCTGCCCGCCGGGGCCGGTACGGTGCGCTTCCCGGCGTCGTCGCCGCGAGCCGGCAAGCCCGGGCGGCTCCGCCCTCGACGTCAGGGTAATCACGGATCGTCACGGCCTCCGCCGGGCGCGAGTTTGAACCGTCCGCCCTCCTCCCCTCAGACGGCGGACTAGGAGGTTTCCAGACCTCCTTACTGGGCCCCGCACGCGTGCGGGGCCGTTCTTTGAGACCCTCAGGGAGAGCCAAGGATGGCCCGTCGGCCCGACGCCAACGACAACGCCGAAACCTCGGCCGGGGCCAGGCTGGTCGAGACGGTCACGGCCGTCGTCCTGTCCGTCGCCGGACTGATGGCGTCGTGGGCCAGTCACCAGGGCGCGATCTGGAACGGCATGCAGAGCGTGCATTTCGGCCGGGCGAACTTCGAACGCGGCGCCGCCTCGCGGGCCCGGTTCGAAGGCGACATGGTCCGCTCGGTGCAGATCGACCTGTTCAGCGACTGGATCGAGGCCAAGAGCCGGGGCAACGACGCCCTGGCCCAGTTCTACCGCACCCGCATGCCGGCCAACTTCCACGACCAGTTCGAGGCCTGGCTGGCCACCCGCCCGCTGGACGACCCCAAGGCCCCGCCGACCCCGTTCGCCATGACCGGCTACCGTACGCCGGGCTTCGAAGAGGCCGAACGCGCCGAGAAGGAGGCCGAGACCCAGTTCGCCCTGGGCGAGGCGGCCAGCCGCACCTCCTACGCCTACAACCGCGCGGGCGTGGTGCTGGCCACGGCGATGTTCTTCGGCGGCATCGGCCAGGTCTTCCGCCAGACCTCGGTGCGCTTCACCCTGGCGGCCGTGTCGATCGTGACCTGGCTGATCGGCCTGCAGATGCTGCTGACCATCCCGACCTCGACCGATGCGTTCTCGCTGAAGGCGATCCTGGGACCGCCGCCGGTGTCCGCCCCGCCGCCCGCCCCGCCGCCCTAGGGCTGGGTCGGCGGCGGGTTGGTCGGCGTCGGAGTCGGCGTGGGCGCCGACGAGGTCGTCTTGCCCGGGGCGGCGGCCTTGCCCTCCGCCGAGGCCGGATCGGGCACGTTGACGTAGACGATCGTGTCGCCCTCGTAGCGCGGCTCCAGATAGTATCCGTCGCAGCGGTAGTAGGAGTGGCCGTAGTACGGATAGCCCCCGCACCCGGCCGGCAGCGAATAGTAGGCCGCCCCGTAATAGGGGTAGGGGGTCAGGGCCGCCGCGGTCACCGCCGCCGTGGCGCCGATCACCATCCCGGCCGCGATCGGATGATAGAAGCCGTCGTCCCAGCCGCCCCAGCCGTCATCGATGTTGATGTTGGTGTTGTTGTTGATGTTGGTGTTGCGGTCGCCGCCGCCGATGGTGTTGTCGCCGCGGTCGGGACGGTCGCCGCGATCACCGCGATCCCCCCTGTCGCCGCGATCCCCCCGGTCGCCCCGGCCGCCGTCTCCGCGATCGCCCCGGCCGCCCGCATCGGTGCGACCGCCGGCCGCCGCCCGATCGCCCGTGGACGGCCGCGAGCCGGTGGACGGCCTTGAGCCGGCGCCGGCCCCGCTTCCCAGCCCGGACCCGCCGCTGGGCCGTTGGGCCGCGCCGCCGCCCAGGCCGCCGCCCGCCCCCGCCCCCGCCCCGGTGCTGGGACGCGTCCCCGCGCTGGGACGCGAGCCGGTGGACGGCCGGCTGAAGCTGCTGCCCGAGGACGAACCCCGGTTGTAGCTGGACCGGCTGCCGCCGCCGAACGACGAGGAGCCGCCGCCGCGGCTGAAGCCCCCGCCGCCGCCTCGGCTCATGCTGCTCATGCCGCCGCCGCGCGCGCCGCCACCGCGGCCGCCGCCCCGCCCCGCGTCGGCGGCGTCGACATAGATGATCATCGAGGCCGCGACGCCGGCCGTGATGGCGATCACATGGGGGATACGGACTTTCATGGCGTGCTCCCGGTATCGGTCTCGAGCGTACTCATGCGGATGGATTTGGCGTTGGGACCGGCCTTGAACGTGAAGGTGTCGGCCGGGAAGGTCGGGTTCAGGGTCCAGGCCAGCCGCGCCACATAGGCGGGCTGCTCGGCCTGGGAGCGATCGACGATCAGCAGCTTGCGCGGCAGCGGGCGGTCGCCCTGCTCGATCCACACCGACCAGTCCACCTCGCCCTGGCGGAAGGCGTACTGGTTGGTGAGCACCCCGTCGATCGTGGCGGGGCCCACCAGGAAGCCGCTGCTCAGGTCCTCGGCCCGCCGGCTCTTGGTGTCGTTCCAGCGGAACAGGTCCTCCAGCGGCAGGGCCAGGCCGAATTGGTCCCACAGGACGTCCAGCGTCTTGATGATGGTGTCCGGCGCGGGGACCGTCGCGTAGTAGTCGTGCCGGGGCGAGAACACCGTGAACGACTTGCCGTCGTAGAAGAAGCTGCGCGTCTTCATGTCGGTGACGACGTCGATGACGAAGCCGTTGGGGCGACGCACCTTGTAGTGGGCCGACCCGTCGATCTGCACGCGCTGTCCGATCTCGGTGATGACGTCGACGGTGGTCTGGGTCTTGATCTCGAAGCTGGACAGCGTGCCGAGATAGGCGCTCATCCGCTCCAGCGCCTGGCGCGCCTCGGGCTCGACCGTCGGCGTCGCCGGCCCGGTGTTCGGCGTCGCCGCCGGCGCGGCGGCGGGCTTCGGCGCCGCGGGGGCTGGCGTCGCCTGGGCGAGGGTCAGGGAGGGTAAGGCCGCCGCCGCGACGCTCAGGACGCAGCAGGCGACGAAGGGCAGTGGTCTCACGACGGAGTCCTCCTGTTTGGCTTAAGACTTTCGGACGGCGCGACCCCCGGCCTGGAGCCGTCCACGTCCAGGTCCACGATCTCGATCGGCGGCATGCGCCAGGCGCCGGACAGGGCCTCGCCGCGCGGCGCGTAGAGCCGCATGATCAGGCACATCTCGCCGTGCGGGGCGGCCAGCCAGTTGCCCAGGTCGCCCGGGGCCGGCGGCAGGTCGTGGATGATCAGGCTCAGCGCGCCGTCGTCGTCGGGGCTGAGGTCGTTGCGGTCGCCGATCCCGTGCCGCTTGTCCCCCGAGGCGGTCGGGCGGGTGTGCAGTCGCCAGAACCCGCGCACCGGCGGCAGGCCGTCGGGCGGGAAGCGCAGGCGCGAGCTGCGGTCGCCGCGCAGCGGACGGCCGTGGCCGTCGTGCTCGCAGACCAGGGTCAGCAATTCCTCGCGGGCGGGGGCGCCGAGACTGGAATAGGCGCGGCCGGCCTGGGCCAGGGACGCGCCGGACTCGTCGTGCTGCGGCACGGCCACCGCGTGCCAGCCGATGCCCCGGCTCTCCGAGATCGCGGCCGTCGCGGCCCGGATCGCCGCCAGCCCGTCGGCGAAGCCCAGCTCCAGGGCCTCGGCCAGGTCCGGCGACCAGCTGGAGACCGGCGGCGGTCCGTCCAGGTCGCGGCGGAACTGGTCGATCAGGGGTCGCACCGACCGCTCGAAGCCGATCGGCGCGCGATCCAGCACCGAGTCCAGGCGATGGAAGAACACGGCCGGCCCCAGCTCGATCACCTGCCGAAGGCTGGAGACGGCGGGCGGCTCCAGGCTGGTGACGTGGTCGGTGCGATGCTCGGCCCGCCGCCCCAGCGAGCTGACGTGCTGGTTCCGGGAGACGGCCTCGGCCTCGGGGCGGTCCAGCGGCGAATGGGCGTGGATGCGGCTGACCGCCCAGCAGGCGTCGCTGGGCGCGCGGCGGGCCAGGTGGGTGTGCGGGACCTCGCCGCTCCAGCGCGGGCCGACCACCGCGACGTCCACGCCGTCGTCGTTGTCCGTGCGGGTCCCCAGGCTGGCGAACGGCTCGCCGGCGGTGTCGATCAGGGTGAGGTCGAAATGCCGCCCGTGGGTGTGCGGCAGGTGCAGCACCACGGGGCCGTCGGTCAGGTCGATCCAGGCGCTGGCGATGACGATGCGGGGGTCGTCCTCCAGCAGCCCCGGCGCCAGGTCCGCGCCGTCGGGCGGCAGCAGGTGGAACTGCTGCAGCGCGACGGGATGGACCCGCCGCACCGCGTCGACCAGGAACAGAGGGAAGCACAGCGAAAACACGTTGGCCGCGATCGCGCGGGTGGTGTTCTGGCCTCGCGGCTTGAAAATCTGCTTGGTCACCGATCGCCTCCGCACACGCGAAGTGTTTCGAGATCGCGGCGAGGGGGGTATCAGGCCGAACCCGGAGGCGACCCTGGCGCCGACCTAGGCCTGGATCATTTTGTGCTTTATCGCGAAGCGGACGAACGCCGCCGCGGTCCGCACCCCGGCCTTGCGCATGCCCGCCGCCCGATGGCTCTCCACGGTCTTGATGCTGATCTTCAGCTGGCGGGCGATCTCCTTGTTGACCTTGCCCTCGGCGATCAGCTGGGCGACCTCCAGCTCGCGGGTGGTGAAGCTCTCCAGCCGCGATTTCTTGCGTTCGTTCAGCGCGGCGTAGAGCAGCAGCTCCGAGACCGGCGACGAGAAGTACAGGCGGTTGACGTGCAGGGCCGAGATCGCGCCCTCCAGGTTGGTGCCGGTGTCGGACTTCAGGACATAGCCCCGCGCCCCCGCCGCCAGGGCGCTGCTGACCGTCTCGTCGTCGTCGTGCATCGTGAACAGCAGGACGCGGATCTTGGGGCACTCCTTCTGCAGGAGGCGCGTCAGGGCCACCCCGTTCAGGATCGGCAGCGACACGTCGAGGATGGCCACATCGGGTTTTTCCTGGAGGGCCAGTTCCAGGGCCTGCTGGCCGTCGGAGGCCTCGGCGCAGACCATCCAGCCGGGATGGTCCTCGATGACGTTTCGAACACCTCGACGGACCAGCTCGTGGTCGTCGGCAATCAGAATACGCAGCATCCTCGCCCCTCCCTGTGGACAAGCGCCGCGCTCGACCGAAGCCGCGCGCGACCGCCGGCAGGACAGGGGGACAGGCCCGCTCACGCGGTCGCCTTCGCGAAACCTCGCCCCTCAACGCCCCTCAACACCAACCATGGACTAGGACGAGGGTTTCTCCGGATCGATCGTCCCTTCGACGAAGGGACTCCCCCCGCACGAACAGCGCCCAACCGTTCGTTTCAATGCTGAAACAGACACCCAAAGGTGGTGGAGCGCCATCCGCATAAACCTCCAGCGTCTCTCAGGTGTTCACCCAAGGGGCATCTAGGTCCCCGCGGCGCATGATGGGGCGAAATCGGAGGCTCCCCGTGCCGTCGACCGCCCTGCTCGTCCCCCTGCTGGCCCTTGCCCTCGCCGACTCTCCGACGAGCGACGCCTTGATCCTGCGATGCCGGATCGACAGCACGACCCAGACCACGCGGACCTTCCGCGTCGCGCCCCGGCTGCTGCAGGAATGGAAGCCGGCCGATAAGCGGTTCGGACCCAATCTGTGCGAGGTCTTCAGTTGCACGGCGGATCGCGCCAAGCTCGAGGGCGTCATCGCCTCGGCCTCGCTGATCCTGACGCTCAGCGTCGACCGGGCCAGCGGCCGGGGATCGTGGAAGACGGTCGGCGCCTCGGGCCTGAAGCAGACCACCGGCCCCTGCGCCGTGGAGCGCGAGAAGCCGACCCTGAAGCCCGCCGGCGCGCCCTAGCAGGCGTCGAGCCCCGCCGCCCGGAAGACGCCGATCGCCGCCGCGACCTGCTGGGCCGATGGCGGCTGCGTGGCCTCCAGGTCGTAGTCCAATCCCAGCCGGGCCCACTTGAAGGCCCCCATCTGGTGGAAGGGCAGCACCTCGACCCGCTGGACCACGCCCAGGCCGGCGGCGTAGTCGGCCAGGGCGGCCACTTCGCCGGGGACGTCGGTCAGGCCCGGGACCAGCACGAACCGCAGCCACATCGGCCGCTTCAGGCGGGCCAGGCGCTCGCCGAAGGCGATGACGCGGGCATTGTCGACCACGCCGGTGACCCGCTCGTGCTGCGCCGGCGTGAAGCCCTTCATGTCCAGGATCACCAGGTCGATGTTCGACAGCTCCTCGTCGGACAGGCGCTCGGCGTAGAACCCGTTGGTCTCGATCGCCGTATGCACCCGCATGGCCTTGGCCGCGGCGAACAGGCGGGCGACGAAGCGGGCCTGCATCAGGGGTTCGCCCCCCGACAGGGTCAGCCCCCCGCCCATCACCTTCAGGCCGTTGGCGTAGGTCCGCAGCTCCTCCACGGCCCGCTCGAACGGCACGGGCAGGCCGTTGGTCAGCGTCCAGGTGTCGGGGTTGTGGCAGAAGCGGCAGCGGAACATGCAGCCGGCCAGCCAGGCCACCAGCCGGATCCCCGGCCCGTCCACCGCCGAGCCGGTGGTGAACGAGTGCAGGAAGCCGATCTCGCCCGTGGCCAGGCCCGTGCGGATGTTCATCTCGGGCACGTGCCGGCTGAGGCCGACCCGCAGCTCGAACTCGTTGGCGGCCTCCAGGGCCGGCGCCTTGTCCTGGCCCGCCTCCGCCACGTCAGCCGCCGTGGAAGGTGCGGTTGATGACGTCCAGCTGCTGCTCGCGCGTCAGCCGCACGAAGTTCACCGCATAGCCCGACACCCGGATGGTCAGCGACGGGTAGTTCTCCGGATGCTCCATGGCGTCCAGCAGGGTGTCGCGGTTCAGGACGTTGATGTTCATGTGGTAGCCGGTCGAGCCGAAGAAGGCGTCGAGGATCCCGGTCAGGTTGGTGATCCGGTCCTCCGCCGTCCGCCCCAGCCCGCTGGGCACCAGGGTGGTGGTCAGCGAGATGCCGTCCTCGGCGTCGCGATAGGGGATCTTGGCCACCGAGGCGGCCGAGGCGTGGATGCCGTGGGTGTCGCGGCCGTGCATCGGATTGGCCCCCGGGGCGAACGGGTCGCCCTTGCGCCGCCCGTCGGGCGTGTTGCCGGTCGCCCGGCCGTAGACCACGTTCGAGGTGATGGTCAGCACCGACTGGGTGTGCCGCGCGTGGCGGTAGGTCGGGTACTTGCGCAGCTTCTCCATGAAGGTGCTGACCAGCCACGAGGCCAGGTGGTCGACGCGGTTGTCGTTGTTGCCGAACACCGGGAACGCGCCGTCGATCAGGTAGTCGACGACCAGGCCGGTCTCGTCGCGGACGACCTTCACCTTGGCGTACTTGATGGCCGACAGGCTGTCGGCCACCACCGACATGCCGGCGATGCCGAACGCCATGGTCCGGAACGGCGCGTAGTCGTGCAGCGCCATCTCGATCCGCTCGTAGGCGTACTTGTCGTGCATGTAGTGGATGACGTTCATGGCGCTGACATAGGTCCCGGCCAGCCAGTCCATCATCCGCTCGTAGCGGACCAGCACGTCCTCGAAGTCCAGGTCGTCGCCCTGGACCGGTTCGAACGGCGGGGCGATCTGCTCGCCGCTGACCTCGTCGCGGCCGCCGTTGATCGCGTACAGCAGGCACTTGGCCAGGTTGGCGCGGGCCCCGAAGAACTGCATCTGGTGGCCCAGCCGCATGGGCGAGACGCAGCAGGCGATGGCCCCGTCGTCGCCCCACTCGCGGCGCATGATCTCGTCGCTCTCGAACTGGATCGAACTGGTGTCGATGGCCACCTTGGCGGTGAAGCGGCGGAAGCCCTCGGGCAGGCGCGGCGAGTACCAGATGGTCAGGTTCGGCTCGGGCGCGGGGCCCAGGTTGTAGAGGGTCTGCAGGAAGCGGAAGCTGGTCTTGGTCACCAGCGCCCGCCCGTCGTCGCCCAGGCCGCCGATCGACTCCGTCACCCAGGTGGGATCGCCCGAGAACAGGTCGTCGTATTCGGGCGTGCGCAGGAACCGGACGATCCGCAGCTTGATCACGAAGTCGTCGATGATCTCCTGGGCCAGGCTCTCGGTCAGCGCCCCGGACGCCAGGTCGCGCTCGAAATAGATGTCCAGGAACGTCGAGACCCGGCCCAGCGACATGGCCGCGCCGTTCTGCTCCTTCACCCCGGCCAGGTAGCCGAAGTAGAGCCACTGCACGGCCTCCTTGGCCGTGGTCGCCGGGCCGGAGATGTCGAAGCCGTACTTGGCCGCCATCACCTTCAGCTCGGCCAGGGCGCGGATCTGTTCGGACAGCTCCTCGCGGTCGCGGATGATCTCGTCGGTGGACCAGGCGTCGTCCAGCGCGGCCTTCTCGGCCCGCTTGGCCTCGATCAGCCGGTCCACGCCGTAGAGGGCCACGCGGCGGTAGTCGCCGATGATCCGCCCCCGCCCGTAGGCGTCCGGCAGGCCGGTCAGGACGTGCGACGAGCGGCAGCGGCGGACGGCCTCGGTATAGGCGTCGAACACCCCCTCGTTGTGGGTCTTGCGGTACTTGCTGAAGGTCTCGACCACCGCCGGGTCGGGCTCGTAGCCGTAGGTCTTCAGCGAAGTCAGGACCATGCGGAAGCCGCCGTTGGGCATGATCGCCCGCTTCAGCGGCGCCTCGGTCTGCAGGCCGACGATGACCTCGTTGTCCCTGTCGATGTAGCCGGCCTCGTGGGCGATGATCGTGCTGGGGATCTGCGAGATGTCGAGCACGCCCTTCTTGCGTTCCTCGACGAACATGGCCTGCAGCCGGGCCCAGATCGCGGTCGTGCGCGCGGTGGGGCCCTCCAGGAACGACTCGTCGCCGTCATAGGGCGTGATGTGCTCCTGGATGAAGTCGCGCACGTCGATCTCGCGCGACCACAGGCCCGCCGCGAAGGCCGGCGGCGCCTTTTCGGCCGTGGGGGAAGGCTTCAGGATCGAGTCGCTCATGCACGCCTCCGAAGACTGGGATCAGGCTGGACTGGGGGTGACGGACGGCGGCGCCGCGGACCGGGCGCGGGTCCCGGTCTCCCTCAGGAGCAGGGTCAGCAGCACCGCCAGGGCGACCCCGTAGAGCAGCGGCGAGAACGCCGCCTGGTAGTGCTCCAGCTCGCGCGGGCCGCCCTTCGAGGCCGCCAGCAGCCAGCCGCCGAACACCGGCCCCAGCAGGGCCGAGAACGAGAAGTTGATGAAGTTGACCACCCCGGTGGCCGTGCCGCTGTGCTCGGGGCGGTTGGCCTCCTTGATCACCGTGTAGGGCAGCATGGCCGCGCCCGAGGCGATCCCCGTCGCCAGGCCCAGCGCGAAGGGCGGGAACAGGTTCGGCGGGCCGTACAGGATCATCGCCAGGCAGGTGGCCAGCAGCACGCCCGAGCCGACGATCACCGGCTTGCGTCGTCCCATCCGGTCCGAGAGCAGGCCCGCCAGGGGGCAGCCGATGATCCAGCCGAACGGCACCGAGGCCGAGCGCAGCACCGCCACGCCGTAGGGCATGTCGTGCGCCTCCTGCAGGAAGCGCACGCCCCAGACCATGTCGAAGATGGTGGTGGGGATGAAGAACAGGCCCGAGATCAGGCCGCACAGGATCGACTGCGGATTGGTCCCCACCTGCCAGATGGCGCTGGCCGCCGAGCCGACCCAGTTGCGGTTCCCGCTCTTGCGGCCGCCGGGCATGACCAGGATCAGCAGGACGGCGATGACCGCGCCCGCCACGCCCATGGCCAGCCAGAAGGTCCGCCAGCCGACGCCGCCGGCGATGGCCGGCCCGACCAGGAACTGGCCCGCCGAGCCGCCGGCCATGCCGAACATCTGGGTCACGCCGATCAAGGTGGCGGCCTTCGAGGCGGGGAAGTTGGTGGTGGCGATATAGGCCGCGCCGATCAGGGCGAAGACCCCGCCCACGCCCTGCAGCAGCCGTCCGGCCGCCGCCAGCTTGCTGTCGCCGGTGGCGAACAGCAGCGCACCGACCGCGACGATCGCGCAGCCCAGGGGCACGACCTTGCGCGCGCCCAACTGGTCCATGGCCACGCCGGCCACCAGGCTGAACGGCGCGTAGCCGTAGTAGAAAAGGCCCACCAGGGCGGCCAGTCCCGCCGTCGACAGGCCCAGGGCGTCGGACAGCTGCGGCATCATCACCCCGGGCGCCGAGCGCAGGATGTACTGGTAGAAATAGAAGATCGAGGTCGCCAGCCAGGCGACGACGATCACGCCGCCGACGCCGCCAGCACTGGCGATCCGCCGCGCCATCGTCGCCTCAGCACAGGGTGACGGAGACGGCGAGACCGCCTTCGGAGGTCTCCTTGTACTTGGAGTTCATCTCCTTGGCGGTCAGGGCCATGGCGTCCACCGTGCTGTCGAAGTCCACGCGGCGATTGACCGGGATCTCGTTGGTGGCGATCAGGTAGCCGGTCCAGGCCTTCACCGCCCCGAAGGCGCAGCGTTCGATGCAGGGCACCTGGACGAAGCCGGCCACCGGATCGCAGGTCATGCCCAGATGGTGCTCCAGCGCCCCCTCGGCGGCGTTGGCCGCCACCTGCGGCGGGGCGCCGTAGGCCTGGGCGATGGCCGCCGCACCCATGGCCGAGGCGACGCCGATCTCGGCCTGGCAGCCGCCCTCGGCCGCCGACAGGGTGGCGTTGTGCTTGCAGAGATAGCCGACGACCGCGCCCGCCAGCAGGGCCTCGCGCAGCTTGTCCTTCGACATCTTCGCCCCCGCCGGACCCAGCGAGTAGATGACGGCCGGCAGCACCCCGGCCGAGCCGCCGGTCGGGGCGGTGATCACCAGGTGGCCGCGGGCGTTCTCCTCCGAGCCCGCCAGGGCGTAGGCCGAGACCAGGGCGATCGCCCGGCGCGCGGTGCCTTCCTGGCCCTGGGCGTTGACATAGACGTCGTGCGCCTTGGTCTTCAGCTTGATCGGTCCCGGCAGGGTCGAGGTCGGGGCGGCCAGGCCGGTCTTCACCGTGGCGTCCATGGCCCCCAGGATCTTGTCGAGGAAGGCGTTCACCTCGGCTTCGCTCTGGCCGGTGATCGAGGTCTCGTTGGCCATGGCCAGCTGGGCCAGCGTGATGTTGTCGCGCTTGCAGTGCGCCAGGGCCTCGCTGATCCGCGCATAGGGATATTTCGGCGGGTTCTTCTTGGGCGGTTCGTAGCCCTTCCACTCGATGAAGCCGCCGCCGACCGAATAGTACTCCTGCTCCAGCAGCACCTTGTCGCCGGCCAGCAGCTTGCAGGTCATGGTGTTGGGGTGGTGGAAGTCGCCCTTGGTGGCGTCGTAGACGATGTCCTTCAGCGAGACGGGGATGTCCTTGCCGCCCAGCTTGACCGTGAAGGTCTGGTCGGGATTGGCCGCCAGGCCGTCGAGGAAGGCGGGATCGACCGTGGCCGGCTCGTTGCCCACCAGGCCGGCCAGGGCGGCGCGCTCGGTGCCGTGCCCCTTGCCCGTGGCGCTGAGGCTGCCGAACAGATTGACCTTCAGCGCCGTGGCTTGCGCCAGCTGGTCCGCCGGCAGCCTGGTGCAGCGCTGATAGAAGTCGTAGGTGATCCGCATCGGCCCGATGGTGTGGGACGACGAGGGCCCGGGACCGACCTTGTAGAACTCCTGGGCCGTGGTCATCACCGGGCCCTTGGACTTCTTGACCACGTCGAGGCTGGGATCCAGGGCGGGCGCCCCGCCGCCGCCCGGGGCGCCGGGCGCCTTAGCGGGGATGTTGGAGACGTCCTTGGGCTGGCAGCCGGTCAGGGCGCCGATCGACAGCGCCAGGGCGCTGCGCATCATGAAGGCGCGGCGGTCGGAGCCCGCCGGGGGTTCACGCGTGTCGAGTTCGGGGACGATCGCCCCCTCCGCCATCTTGTCCATCGCCTCGCCCTTTTGGAGAGGGCCGCCGAAGGCGCCCCCGCCCCTCTGTTTCGTGCGACGGCAGTGTCCGGCCGAGCTGTCGGCCAAGCCATTAGGGTAAGACCCGAGATCTGCGCCGGCTAACCCTCGGAGCGCCCCCCTGTTGAGAACCGGTCTCAGCTCGACGCCGGCGCCAGGCTGAGCAGCGCGGCGGTGTGGCGGGCGATCATCCGTTCCTCGTCGGTGGGCACGACCCAGACGGCGGCGCGGGCGCCGTGGGGGCTGATCTGGCGCGCCTGCCGGCCGAAGCGGTCGGCGGCCTCGTCGATGTCCAGCCCCAGCCAGCGGCAGCCCCTGACGATGTCCTCGCGGGCCTGGGCGTCGTTCTCGCCGATGCCGCCGGTGAAGACCAGGCCGTCGACCCCGCCCAGGGCGGCGGCCATCGAGCCGATCTCGCGGACCACCCGATAGACGAACAGGTCGATGGCCTCGGCCGCCTCGGGCTCGGACGAGGACCGCAGGGCGCGCATGTCGGACGAAATCCCCGACACCCCCAGCAGGCCCGAGCGCTTGTAGACCAGGTCCTCAAGTCCCCGGGCGTCCATGCCGTAGGCGTCGATCAGGTGGATCAGCACCCCGGGGTCGAGGGCGCCCGAGCGGGTGCCCATCATCAGCCCGTCCACGGCGGTGAAGCCCATGGTGCTGGCCACGCTGCGCCCGTCGTGCATCGCGCACAAGCTGGCCCCGTTGCCCAGGTGGGCGACGATCACCCGGCCCGAGGCCAGGTCCGGCGCCAGGTCGCGCAGACGCGTCGAGACGAACTCGTAGGACAGGCCGTGGAAGCCGTAGCGCTGCACGCCCGCCTCGTGGAACCGGCGCGGCAGGGCGAACCTCTGGGCCAGCGGCGGCTGGACGCGATGGAAGGCGGTGTCGAAACAGGCGACCTGGGTGACGTGCGGCGCGCCCTGGGCGATGGCCTCGATCGGGGCCAGGTTGTGCGGCTGGTGCAGCGGGGCCAGGGGCTCCAGCGCGCGCAGGGCGGCGATCACCGAGGCGTCGATCCGCACCGGCCTGGCGTAGTCGCGGCCGCCGTGCACCACCCGATGGCCCACGCCCAGCACCGTCCGGTCGCCCTTGCGCTGGATCGCCGCGTTCAGCACCTCGTGGGTGGCGGCGGCGTGGTCGAACCCCTCGGCCGGCCAGCTCTGCTCCTCCAGCACCTCGCCCCGGCCGTCCTTCAGCACCAGGCGCGGCGAGACGCCGATCCCGTCCAACTGGCCCTTCAGCAGCACGGTCTCGCCGGGCCCGGCGTCGTAGACGGCGAACTTCAGGCTCGACGAACCGGCGTTGAGGACCGCCAGGCAGGCGCTCATCGGGGACTCTCCCTCTAGACGATGGCGGCGGTGGTCCGACGCGCGGCGCCCAGCAGGGACGCCACCGCGCAGGAGGCCAGGCGGGTCAGCTTGGCGTCGGCCCGGCTGGTCAGGATGATCGGCACCCGCGCGCCCAGCACGATCCCGGCGGCGTCGGCGTCGGCCAGGAACGACATGCACTTGGCCAGCATGTTGCCGGCCTCCAGGTCAGGCACCACCAGCACGTTGGCGTGGCCGGCCACCGGCGAGACGATGCCCTTGATCGCCGCGGCCTCGGGGCTGATGGCGTTGTCCAGCGCCAGGGGACCGTCGATCAGCGCGCCCTTGATCTGGCCCCGGTCGACCATCTTGCACAGGGCCGCCGCCTCCAGGGTCGAGGGCACCTTGGGATTGACCGTCTCCATGGCGCTGAGCACGGCCACCTTCACCACCCCCTCGCCCTTCTGCTCGGTCAGGACCAGGGCCATGTCGATGGCGTTCTGGACGATGTGGATCTTGTCCTCGAGCGTCGGGTTGATGTTCACGGCCGCGTCGGTGACGACCAGCGGGGTGGGATGGCCCGGCACGTCCATGATGAAGCAGTGGCTGATCCGCCGTTCGGTGCGGATGCCGGTGTCGCGGGCCACCACCGCCCCCATCAGTTCGTCCGTATGCAGACTTCCCTTCATCAGCGCCTCGGCGCGGCCGGCCCGGACCAGTTCCACCGCCTTGGCGGCGCTGTCGTGGCTGTGGGCCGAGTCGACCTGCTCGAACGGCGAGATGTCCAGCTTGGCGGCCGCCGCCAGCTCGGCCAGGCGCGCGGCGGGTCCGACCAGGATCGGCTCGATCAGCCGCAGCCGCGCCGCCTCGACCGCGCTGTCCAGCGAGACCGCGTCGCAGGGATGGACCACGGCGGTGACCAGCGGCGGGTGCCGCTGGGCGCGGGCCAGCAGGTGCTCGAACTTCTCGTGCTTGCGACCTGCGGCCTGGGCCTTCGGGGCGTCGAGGGTCTCAGGCATGGTCGGGCTCCTGCGCGGGGGACGCCTGCGAGCATGCCACCGCCCTCAGCCTGGTGACCAGACATGGATCAACCCGTTCGGCGACCTTTCCGCCCATCTCATCCTCCTGTGGCGGCCACGGTCTGCGGCTGGCTCCATTGGTCGTCGGTCAGCTTCCAGCCCCCGCCCAGCGCCTTGTAGAGATTGACCACCGCGATCAGCTGGTCGCGCTGGGTCTGGGCCAGGGCCTCCTCGGCGGGGAACAGCTGCTGCTGGGCTTCCAGCACCTCGAAATAGCCGGCGCGGCCGGTGTCGTAGCGGCTCTGGGCCAGGTCGACCGAGCGGCGCAGCGAGGCCACCTGCCGCTCCAGCGCCCCGCGACGGGCCACCAGCGTCTTCTGGGCGGCCAGGGCGTCGGCGGTCTCGCCCAGGGCGACCAGGGCCGTGTGGCGGTACTGGGCGACGGTCTCGTCCCAATAGGCCTTGCGGTTGTTGTAAATCTCCTCCAGCCGGCCGCCGGTGAAGATCGGACCGGTCAGGCCCAGGCCGACGGAGCCGATCCCGAACGTGCCGGTGTCGCCGCTGACATTGGCGCCCACCAGGCCGGCCAGGGCCGAAAGCCCCAGGCGCGGGAACTTGTTGGCCACCGCCACCCCGACCTCGGCGTTGGCCCGCATCAACCCCTGCTCGGCCGCGCGGATGTCGGGACGGCGCTGCAGCAGCTCGGTGGTCGCGCCCAGCGGGGCGGCGGGCAGGGCCTGGGCCGCCAGGGGCCGACCGCGCGCGATCGGTCCGGGCGGCGCGCCCATCAGCACGCTCAGGGCGTTCTCCTGCACGGCGATCCGGCGGCGGAGCTCCTCGATCCGCGCCTCGGACGCGTCGCGGTTGGCCTGGGTGCGCTCGACCGGCAGGCGGCTGTCGCGGCCCGCCTCGAAGCGCTGGTTGAACAGGTCGTAGGTCGCGCCGTAGGTGCGGGTGCTCTCCTCGGCGATGGCGATCTCGCGGTCCAGCTCCAGCAGGCGGAAATAGCCCTCGGCCACCTCGCTGGTCAGGCTCAGCAGGATCCCGCGCCGGATTTCCTCCTGCTGGAGCAGGCTGGCCTCGGCGGCCTGGTTCGAGCGCTTGATCCGGCCCCAGAGGTCGAACTCCCAGGCGAAGTCGAGCGCGCCCCCGATGCTGCTGTAGTCCTGGGTGTCGTTGTCGGACGGCGAGTACGCGGACTGGGCGCCCACGTCGCCGCGATAGCCCAGCTGCGGCTTGCCCTGCGAGGCCGAGACCCCGACCAGGGCGCGGGCCTGGGCGATGCGGGCGACCGCCACCTGGAGGTCGGGATTGTTGGTCAGGGCCTGGCCGATCAGCCCCTGCAGGGTCGGGTCGTCGAACACCGCCCACCACGGCAGGTCGGCCAGCGAGGCCGAGGTCTCGGTGGACGCCGGCGCGTCGCGATAGGCGGGCGGCAGGCTGACCTCGGGGCGGACGTAGTCGGGTCCCACCGTCTTGCAGCCGGCGGTCGCCAGGACCCCCGCGGCCAGGACCAGGGTTGCGCTTATGCGGAGCGGGCTCATCTTCGAAAGACCCCTTCTCACTTGACCGCGGCCAGCATTTTCCGGAACCGCGACAGGGTGTAGACGCTGTAGGCCGCGCCGATCAGGAACATCTTCAGGAGGGCCGGCCAGACCATCGCCGGCGTCGCGTCGCGGAACAGGACCGCCTGCGAGAAGGCGACGAAGTGGGTCGACGGCACGAACTGCATGATCTTCTGCAGCACCATCGGCATGCTCTCGAGCGGCGTCTGGCCGCCCGACAGCAGGCTCATGACGATGTAGACGGGGAAGGCCAGCAGCCCGAACTGCGGCATCGAGTTGACGATCGTCGCCAGCATGATGCCCAGGGCCGTGACCGAGAACAGGTACACGCCCAGGCCCAGGGCGAAGAGCGGGATCGAGCCCGTGGCGATGGGCACCCCGATCGCGCCCTTCACCACCAGGAACAGCGAGAGCATGGCGGCCAGGATCACCACGATGCCGTTGGCCCAGATCTTGGCGAACATCAGCTCGAACGGCCGCAGCGGCATGACCAGCAGGTGCTCGATGTTGCCGTGCTCGCGCTCGCGCAGCACCGCCGCCCCGGTCAGGAAGATGGCCAGCACCGAGATGTTGTTGATCACCTGGTTCACCGCCACGAACCAGCTCTGCTGCATGTTCGGATTGAACCGGGCCCGGGTCTCCAGGCTCACCAGCGGCTGGTTGTTCGGATCGGTGCGGCCGGGCCAGAGGTGGGCCACGGTGCTCTCGATGATCTGCTGGATGTAGGAGGGCCCGCGCCCCGCCTGGCTCATCGCCGTGGCGTCGGTGATGACCTGGACGGTGGGCGGGTCGTTGTCGATGATGTTCGCCTCGAAGTCCGGCGGGATGTCGACCACGAAGGTGAACGTCCCCCGGTCCATGACGCGGTTGATGTCGCCGAAGCCGATCTCCTGGGCGGGCAGGAACAGCGGCGGCAGCATGGCGTCGCCGACCAGGCGGGCGGCCTTGGAGTCGTCCTCGTTGACGATGGCGATCGAGGCGTTGATCACGTCCATCACCGCGCTCTTGGCCGGCGTGTAGACCGAGAAGGTGAAGACGTAGCCGATCAGGAACAGCAGCACCGGGTCGCGGGCCAGGCTGAGCAGCTCCTTGAGGCCGAGCTGGAAGATATGGCCGACGGCGCGCATCGCATCAGGCCTCCTGCTTCTTCAACAGGACGACCGAGAGCCCGAAATAGATCAGGGCGATCAGCGCCAGCGCCAGCACGTTGGGCCACAGGGCGGCCATGCCCAGGGCCTTGGTGAACGTGCCCACGCTGACGGCCTGGAAGTAGGTCGAGGGGAAGATCTTGGCCGCGATCGCCGCCCCGCCGGTCAGGGACGAGACCGGCACGAACATGCCGGAGAACTGCACCGCGGGCAGGATCGAGATGATGGCCGCCGCGAAGATGGCCGCGGTCTGGGTGGCGGCGAACACCGAGATCAGCAGGCCGAAGCCCGTGCTGGCCAGCACGTACAGCACCCCGCCCAGGGCCAGCACGCCGATGCTGCCCTTGATCGGCACGCCGAACACGAACACCGCCAGGGCCACCAGGGTGATGAACTGGACCAACGACACGGCCACGTAGGGCAGTTGCTTGCCCAGCAGGAACTCGGTCCGGCTGGCCGGGGCGGCGTAGAAGTTGGCGATCGAGCCCAGCTCCTTCTCGCGCACCACCGCCAGGGCCGTCAGCATGCTGGGGATCAGCATGATCAGCAGCATGATGTCGCCGGGCACCATGGCGTAGACGCTGAGGAAGGCCTGGTTGTAGAGGGCCCGGGAATTGATCTTCACCGCCGTCTGGGCGGGCGGGATGCCGCGGTCCCGGCGCACCTGGACGTCGTGGGCCTTGTGGGCGGACTCGATGTAGCCGCGCGTCGTCTCGGCGCGGAACGGCACGGCGGCGTCGATCTGGGCGTTGACGGTCGGCTGGCGGCCCGCCTGCAGGTCGTTCTCGAAGCCCGACGGGATCTCCAGGGCGAAGCGCAGCTCGCCGTTGCGCAGGCGCCGGTCGCGCTCGGCGTAACTGTACAGCGGCGCCTTCTCGTCGAAATAGATCGATCCTCGATAGGTGTCGGCATAGGCCCGGCTGGCCGGGGTGTTGTCGTAGTCGAGGACCGAGAAGGCCAGCTTCTCGACGTCCAGCGAGATGCCGTAGCCGAAGACGATCATCAGCAGGATCGGGCCGATGACGGCGAAGATGAGCCGCACGGCGTCGTGCTGCAGCTCGATCGCCTCGCGCCGGGCGAAGGCCCACACCCGGCCCACGCTGAAGCCCTTGGGCGGGACCGAATGGCCCATGTCCGCCGGCGGCTCCGAGGCCGGGCCGGCCGAGGCGTCGGCCGCCCCGCCCAGCTCCTCGGCCGCCTCCTCCAGGTAGCCAATGAACGCGTGCTCCAGATTGGGCGCGCCGCGCTCGGCCACCAGGTCGGCGGGCCGTCCCTGGGCCAGCACCTTGCCCCGGTGCATCATCGACATCCGGTCGCAGCGCTCGGCCTCGTTCATGAAGTGGGTCGACAGGAAGATCGTCACCCCCCGCTCGCGCGACAGGCGGATCAGCAGTTCCCAGAACCCGTCGCGGGCCACCGGATCGACGCCCGAGGTCGGCTCGTCCAGGATCAGCACCTCGGGCTCGTGCAGCACCGCCACGGCCAGCGACAGTCGCTGTCGGATGCCCAGGGGCAGGCTCTCGGCCAGGGTGTCGGCCACCTCCGCCAGCCCGAAATCGTCGATCAGCTCGGCCACCCGCGCCTGGCCCTTGTCGGGCGGCAGGTCGAACAGGTGGGCGTGCAGCATCATGTTCTGCCGCACGGTCAACTCGGTGTAGAGCGAGAAGGCCTGCGACATGAAGCCGACGCGGCGGCGGGACTCGATGTCGCCGCCCTTGACCGGCTTGCCGAACAGCAGGGCCTCGCCCTCGCTGGGCGGCAGCAGGCCGGTCAGCATCTTCATCGTGGTGGTCTTGCCGCAGCCGTTCGAGCCCAGGAACCCGAAGATCTCGCCCTGCTCGATGCGGAAATTGACGTGGTCGACGGCGGTGAAGGCCCCGAACTTCTGGGTCAGGCCGTGGGACTCGATGGCCGGCGGGCCCTCGGACGACACCCAGGGGGTGATCACCGGCTCCCTGTGGCCGCGCGTCTGCTCCTCGGGCAGCAGGCGCACGAACGCCCGCTCCAGGGTGTCCTGGCCGGTGCGCTGGCGCAGCTCCTCGGCGGTGCCGGTGGCCATCACCTGGCCGGCGTTCATCGCCACCAGCCACTCGAAGCCCTCGGCCTCGTCCATGTAGGCGGTGGCGACCATGACGCTCATCTGCGGGCGGCGGCCGCGGATGCGCTCGATCAGCTCCCAGAACTGGCGGCGCGCCAGGGGATCCACCCCCGTCGTCGGCTCGTCCAGGATCAGCAGGTCGGGGTCGTGGATCAGCGAGCAGCACAGGCCCAGCTTCTGCTTCATCCCGCCCGACAGCTTGCCCGCCGGCCGGTCGCGGAACGAGGTCAGGTCGGTGCTCCAGAGCAGGTCGTCGATGCGCCAGGCCCGCTCCTCGGCCGACTGCCCGAACAGGCGGCCGAAGAAGTCGATGTTCTCGTAGATCGACAGGGTCGGGTAGAGGTTCTTGCCCAGGCCCTGCGGCAGGTAGGCGACCCGCGCGGCGATGCTGTTACGGAAGCCGGCGTCGCCAATGTCGCCGCCCAGCACCTCGACCTCGCCGGACTGCATCTTGCGCACGCCCGCCAGGATCGCCAGCAGGGTCGACTTGCCCACCCCGTCCGGACCGATCAGGCCGATGGTCTTCTGGGCCGGGATGTCGAGGCTGACCCCGTCCAGCGACGTCACCTTGCCGTACTTGTGGGTGAGATTCCGGATGCTGGCGACGTGTTCCAGAACCGGGGGATTCATTTGGGGCCCGCCGTTGCGCCGGTGCTTTGCCAGAGGTTGGTCGGCGGCGAGGTCGTCGCCTGCAGCCGGTCAGGCCAGGGGGCCTTCTCGTCGAAGCGCACATAGCCCATGCCGGGCAGGCCCGACTTCACCAGGGGCTCGTACTGCCGCAGCCGCTCCTTGGGCACCTGCAGCTTGACCCGGAAGGTCAGGTTGTGGCGCTCCTCGGCGGTCTCCACCGTCTTGGGCGTGAACTGGGCGGCGGGCGACACGTAGGAGACCACCGCCCGCACCGGATATTCCTGGGCCGCGTCCAGGACGATGCGCGCCTCCGAGCCCAGCCGGACCTTGCCGGTGACCTTCTCGGGCAGGAAGACGTACATGTAGACGTCGGCCAGATCGAGCAGCGAGAACACCCGGCCGCCGGCGGGCAGCACCTCGCCCGGCTCGGCCAGGCGGCTCTCGATCCGGCCCCGGATCGGGGCGACCAGCACCGCGTCGGCGATCTCGGCGCGCAGCCGGTCGGCCGTGGCCTTCGCCGCGTCGATCGACGAGCCCGCCTGCACCACCTCGGCCTGGGCGCCGGTCAGCTGGGCCTGGCCCGACAGCATGTTGGCGGTGTCGGTCTCGGCCTCGCGGCTGCTGACCGCGCCGGTCTGGACCAGCGCCTTGGACCGCCTGTTCTGCAGGGCGGCGAAGGCGTATTCGGCGCGCCGGACGGCCACCTGGGCCAGGGCCACGCGGCGGGCGTCCTCGGCGGCGGAGATCTCGGCCTCGGCCTGGCGCAGCTGGGCCTCCAGGGCCGAGGTGTCCATCCGGGCCACGACCTGGCCGGCCTCGACGGTGGCGCCCTCGTCGACCAGCACCTCCTTGATCCGGCCGGGATACTTGGTGGCGACGTAGATCTCGTTGGCTTCCAACCGGCCGTTGCCGCCGGCGAACCCGGGCGGCAGGTCCGGCCGCGTCAGCCAGACATAGGCGCCCACCCCCGCCCCGATCACCACCAGGGCGGCGACGCCGATCAGCAGCGTCTTCCGCGACTTGCGCGGCGGCGGCGGCTTGGGCGCGGGGGGCTTGGGCGCCGGGGGCTTGGTGTTGTCAGCGGGACGGCTGACGGCAGCCGGTTCGGACATTGCATCAACCTCGCCGAAAGTCCCGGCAAGGCTAAGCCGGGCGTCCCGGCGCCCGATATCAGGTGAACTACCAAGCCCCCTTGGCCATCCACCGGGGCCATCCGCCGGGCCGCCGGCCGCCGTCGCGACCCGCCGCCCCCGGGCGGTTGAAAGGCGCCCGCCCAGGGTTGAAACGGCTGGTCAAAAAACCTACAGGTCGGCGATCACTGTTATCCGGTTAAGTTTTGGGTCATACTTTCACCGAGTTAGGGCGGGACCACAACCGGTGGTTGGAGGGGTGGGGTTGCAGATTCTCATCGGAATGCGCCGCGCGATCGCGGGCGCGAGCGCAATGGCGTGCCTGGGCGCCGCCCTGTTCGCCGCCTCCCCCGCGAAGGCGCAACTGGCCCTGCCCTCCCGCCAGGAACTGGACCCGGCCCGGGCCGCGCCGATCGCGGCCGCGCCGCGCGGCAGCCTGTTCAAGGGCGTCGAGGCCGGCCCCTGCGCCTTCCGCGACAGCCCCATCAAGGTCACCCTGAAGGCGGTGGAGTTCCACGGCGCGACCTCGGGAGCCTTGGCGATCTCCGATCAGGCCCTGGCCTCGACCTATGCCGAGTTCGTCGGCCGCGAGGCGCCGCTGAGCGTGGTCTGCGACATCCGTGACCGGGCCGCGTCGCTGTACCTGCGCCGAGGCGTGCTGGCCTCCGTGGTCATTCCCCAGCAGAAGATCGCCGACGGCAAGCTGGTCCTGACCGTGGTCGAGGCGCGGATCGCGTCGGTGACCTATCACGGCGACGCCGGCCCGGCCCAGAAGCAGGTCGTGCGCTTCCTCGACCATCTGCGCGGCCTGGCGCCGTTCGACCTGGACGTCGCCCAGCGCTACCTGCTGCTGGCCTCCGACGTGCCCGGCGTGCGCCTCCAGTCGGCGCTGCGGCCCTCGCCCCAGGGCGACGGCGCGCTGGACCTGGACATCGCCATCACGCGCGACGCCGTCGACGGCGCGGTGGTGGCCCAGAACTACGGCTCCAAGACCGTCGGCCGCGACCTGACCCTGGCGCGGCTGGACCTGAACAGCTTCACGTCGCTGGGCGAGCGGACCTCGATCCTGGCCTACGGCACCCTGTCCAGCGACGAGCAGCAGGTCCTGCAGGCGGTCGAGCGCTTCTATGTCGGCGGCGATGGCCTGTCGGTCGACCTCTCGGGCTCGTGGGGCTGGACCAAGCCGGGCGACGTGCTCAAGCCGCTGGACCTGGAGGGCGAGTCCTTCGCGGGCAGCATCCGCCTGACCTATCCGCTGGTGCGCCACCGCCTCCGTAACCTCAACATCGGGTTCGGCCTGGACTGGATCGACCAGAAGGTCGAGTTCGGCGGCGGCGTGGCCGTGCTGACCGACGACAGCCTGCGGGTGTTCTTCGCCCGCCTGGACGGCCACTACGCCCCCGCCAGCCTGGCGGCCAACTCGGTGGCCATGACCGGCGTGATCGAGGTCCGCCAGGGCATCCACAACCTGGGCGCCAGCCGCTACGGCGACCTGAACGCCTCGCGCTTCCTGGCCAAGCCGGACGCCACGGTGTTCCGCGCCGAGGGCGAGATCGGCGGCGCCGCCGGACCTCTGGTCGGCAAGCTGAAGGTCGCCTGGCAGCACACCGACGATCCGCTGCTGTCCTACGAGGAGTACGGCGTCGGCAACCTGACGATCGGGCGGGGCTACGACCCCTCGATGGCCTCGGCCGACCGCGCCGTGGCGGCCACGTTCGAGGTCACCACCGTCGCCCTGCCCCTGAACAACGGCAAGTCCGCCTGGCGGCCCTACGCCTTCTACGACGCCGCCGAGCTGACCAATATCGGCTTCGGGGCCAACAAGCTGGACCTGAGCTCGGCCGGCGTGGGCGTGCGCGCCCAGGTCACCCGCCAGGTGGGTTTCGACCTGACCTGGGCCAAGCCCTTCGACAGTCCCTACGGCGTGGGCGACGCGCCCTCGTCGCGCGTCCTGATCTCGCTGTCCGCCGCGTTCTAGCCTGCTGAAGTTTCCGGAGCGTCCTCCCATGACCCCGTCCCCGATCCGCCCCGTCTCCCATCCCGCCCCGCGCGTCACGCGCCGGACCCGGCTGCTGGCCGCCTCGGCGCTGGCCGGCTCGGTCCTGGGCGGCGTCGCGATGCTGGCCTCGCCGGCCGTGGCCGGGACCCTGCCGGGCATTCCCAGCGCCGCCAACATCACGGTCTCCAGCGGCGGCGCGCAGCCGACGATCAGCTTCCCCGACGCGATCACCCTGCAGATCGACCTGAACGCGCCCCGCACGGTGATCAACTGGGCCGACCTGCACCTCAGCAGCGGCGACGCGATGAACTTCCTGTTCGACGCCGCCAGCGACTTCGTCCTGAACAAGACCACCAGCCAGATCCAGTTCGACAACGGCAGCGTCGTGACCGGCAAGGTCGGGGCGGCCACCGCCGGCAACGTCTGGTTCTATTCGCCCCAGGGGGTGATCGTCTCGCCCGGCGCGACCATGACCGCCGGCGGCTTCCTGTTCAGCCGCGGCACGGGGATGAACGACGCGGCCTTCGTCGCCGCCGCCGATCCGCTGGCCAACCTGCGCGCCGCGACCGACGCCCTGATCCAGATCACCACGATCAGCTCGGCCACCAGCGCCTCGATCGACGCCAGCGGCAACGTCCTGCTCAACGCGTCCAGCGGCGCCCTGAACGTCAGCATCGCCGAAGGCGCCACGGTGGGCATTTCGACCACCTCGGGCTCGATCACCGCCAGCGAGGTCACCGCCACCAGCGGCGCGGCCTCGGTCACGGCCGGCGGCCCCGGCGCGACGGTCACCCAGATCACCGGCGAGACGGGCGTGACCGTCTCGTCGACCAACAACACCTCGGTCGGCGCGGCCACGACCACGACCTCGGGCGACATCCTGATCACCAGCAACGGCTCGGCGTCACTGACCCTGGGCAATTCGGCGCGCGACGTCACCCTCAGCGCGCCGCAGGTGTTCGTGAGCACCGTCGACGCCGGGCGCGACGTCTTCATCACCGGCACCACCTCGGCCTTCGTCACCAACCGCATCTTCGCCGGCGACGACATCGAGATCACCGCCGACGGCGACGTCACGGCGAGCGGCGCCTATCTGAAGTCGACCGGCGCCGGCGCGACCGACGACGCCCACATCCTGGTGCGCTCCGACACCGGCTTCGCCAACGCCGGCAACACCCTGCTGACCCAGGGCACGGGCGCGCAGGCCGGCGATATCACCATCCAGGCCGCGACCACCGCGACCCTCGGCACGGCCGACTCCACCCGCGACATCAAGGTCGCCGGCGCGACCTCCAGCCTGGCCAACGGCACGGCCGCGCGCGACATCGCCGTCACCGCCACCAGCGGCACGGCGACCGTCACGACGGCGGCCACGGCCGGGGACGATGTCGAGATCACGGCGGCCGGCGGCGCCGTCCTGGCCTCCGGCGCCACCCTGAAGTCCACGGGCGTCGGCGCCGCCGACGACGCCCACGTCCTGGCCAGCTCGACCACCGGCGCGGTCAATGTCGGCTCGGCCGTCACCCAGGGGACCGGCACGCAGGCCGGCGACATCACCATCCAGGCGGCGGCCGCCTCCGCCGGGACGCTCGGCTCGGGCGACTCCAGCCGCGACCTGACGGTCAGCGGCGCCAGCGCCAGCCTGACGACCGGCCAGTCCGGGCGCGACCTCTTCGTCACCGCCACGACCGGCAACGCCACCGTCACCACCTACGCCATCGCCGGCGACGATCTCGAGATCACCACCACCAGCGGCAACGTCCTGGCCGGCAACGCCAACCTGTGGGGCGGATACTCGGGGGGCAGCGACGACGGCCACGTGCTGGTGCGCTCGACAAACGGCTCGGTCAACGTGCTGTCCGCCGAAAGCCGTGGCGGCGGCGTCACTGCAGGAGACACGACGATCCAGGCGGGGACCACCGCGACCGTGGCCGGGGCCTTCGGCAGCCGCAACCTGACGATCAGCGGGGCGGGCAGCTTCGACCTCAGCGGCCTCTATTCCGCGAACAACACGGCCTCGTTCACCTCGACCGCCGGCGCGATCACCGAGAGCGGCGGCTCGGTCGCCGCCGCCACCCTGACCCTGAACGGGGCGACCGGCGTCACCCTGGGCCAGATCAACAACATCACCAGCCTGGGGGCCAGCAACAGCGGCACGGGCAGCTTCACCTATCGCGACGTCAACAACTTCACCCTGACCGGCAACATCACCTCGGGCGGGGACGTGTCGCTGATCTCCGACAACGGCGCCATCAGCCAGTCGGCCGGCGTGATCTCGGCCGATGTCCTGAACGTCACGGCGGCGACCGGCGTCACGCTGAACCAGGAAAACACCTTCACCAGCCTGGGTGTCGTGAACAACACCACCAGCGGCGCGGTCACGATCCGCGACGCCGACGGTTTCGACGTCAGCAACGACATCGACTCGGCGGGAAGCGTCCTCCTCTTCGTCTCCAGCGGCGACCTCACCCACTCCGGCGGGACGTTGCACGCCGGCGACATGTTCTCGTTGGACGTCGGCGGGACGATCACGGTGGGCGACGTCGTCGCGGGCGGCCGCGTCGGCATCTTCGGGGACGGCGACATCGACGTGGCCTCGGCCACGGCGGGCGGCGATATCGAGATCGGGTCGATCGGGGGTCGCGCGATCCTGCGCAAGGCCGTGCTGACCGGCTCGGGCGCCGGCCATGACCTCAGCCTCGTCGCCGCCGGCGACGCCATCCTCGGCGCCGACGACTACACCAGCATCACCACCGACAACGTGTTCAGCCGCACGGGCGGAAGCACGGGCGCGGCCACCATCCGGTCGACGACCGGCGACGCGCACGCCTATCTCGACACCAGCGAGGCGATCACCTCGCTGGAAGGCGAAGGCGTCGATGTGACGATCAACACCGGCCCGGCCGCGTTCGGGACGATCACGGCCAACAGCAACAACATCTATGTCGAGGCACTGGACGGCGCCCTGACCGTCGGTTCGGCCACGGCGAACAACGGCGACGTGGAGCTCTACAGCGCCGGCGGCGACGACCTGACCATCACCGGCGCGGTGCACGGCGCCGGCCTGGTCGATATCGAGGGCGACGGCCTGCTGCACCTGACCTCGACCAGCGCCGTCACCAGCGACGACGAGGTGAACCTGGGCGGCGACACGGTGACGATCGAGGGCACGGTCCACGGCGACGGCCCGGTGCAGATCGGCGCCAACGGCCTGATCGACGGCACGGCCGCCATCGAGATCTCCAGCGGCGATGACCTGACGGTCATCGGCGGCACGGTCGACGTCGGGTCGCTGCAGGCCGACGGCCAGATCAACGTGGCGGCCTACGACGGCAATGTCGACATCCAGTCGGCCCAGGCCGGCGTCCTGGTCCAGGCGGTCGCGTTCAACGGCGACATCTTCATCGACGACGCGCGGGGCGACGACCTGGGCGTCGCGGCGCAGGCGCTGGTCGGCGACGTCCTGGTCAACCGCGCCAGCGCCACCGGCGTCGACGGCGTGGTCGTCGTGCAGGCCGGCGGCGACGCGACGCTGCGGGGCGCGGAGGCGACAGACGGCATCCTGGTCTACGCGTCGGGCACGGGCAAGGCGACCTTCGGCGCCGACGACCGGAACTCGATCGTCACCGACAACTACGCGTTCACCGCCGCCAATTCGGGCGCGGGCTGCGGCTGTGGACCGCTTCCGGACGGACTGCAGGTCGTCTCCGACGGCGGCGACGCCGTGGTCAACGTCAATGCGCTCAGCAACCCGATCGCCCTGGTCTCCGCCAGCCCCACGGGCGCCGCGACGGTGGTCCTGACCAGCGGCGACCTGAAGATCGACCAGGTGCTCGGCTACAACGTCAGCCTCGACGCCGCGGACGGCACGCTGGAGACCGGTCTCACCACCATCAGCGGCGGCGACTACACGATCGCCGCGCACGACTTCCTGGGCGACGCGCTGACCCCGACCCTGTCCAGCGGCCTCATCCACGACGTCAGCATCACCGACAGGCTGGGCGACCTGGACCTGGGGACCGCCGCCATCCATGCCGACCACTGGCTGACCATCCTGGCCTCGGACGGCGCGGTGACCGGCGCGGCGCAGCTGAGCGCGAGCAGCGGCTTGAACGACGGCCGGGTGGTCGTGACGGGTGAAGGCATCGCCCTCGACACGGTCGCGAGCGACGGCCTCGTGACCCTGGAGGGCGGAAACGGCCTGGTGAACGTCGCCACCAGCCTCGACGTCTGGGGGAACTACAATCTGCGCGGCGGCGATTTCGCCAACGCCGCCCTGACGCCGCAGGGGTCCATGCTCGGCACCTGGGCCATCAACGACCGGGTCGGCGGTTTCGACTTCACCGGCAAGACCCTGCACTACGGCGGCGCCGTCCAGCTGTTCGTGAACGGCGTCGTCAACGGCGGCGACATCACCGTGGACACGGGCAACATCTATGCCGAGGTCGGCAGCGGACACCTGGGCACGCTGACCGGGCCGCAGTTCGTCGGGGCGACCAGCATCGACGGCGGCATCGACGTGGACCTGATCCAGGCCGGGACGACCGCCCGGGTCTGGGCCACGGACTTCGGCACGGCCCGCCTGGGCGGGGCGATCATGAACGGCGCGGGCCCCATGCAGGTGATCGTCAAGGCCTACGACGGCGACGCCGTCTTGGGGGCCGCGACGCCGGGCGCGATCACGGCCGCCAACCTCGTCACCTCGACCGGCGCGACCACGGTCGACGTCACCGGCGCGACGGGCCGGGTCGACGTCAATCTGGACCACATCACCGGCGCGAACCTGACGACGGTCGACGCGGCGCGAGGCGCGACCGTCAAGGTCGCCAACGGCCCTCTGACCCTCGAGCAACTGACGGCGGGCGACGACGCCCAGGTGACCGGCGGCGGCGAGACGCGGCTGGTCTGGGCCGATGTCGGCGGCGACCTGGCGGTGACCTCGACCGCGGGCGGCCTGCGCTTCGGCGACACCGTCACCCCCTACTGGATCAATGTCGGCGGCGACCTGACCCTGAACGCGGCGACCGACATCACCCAGCAGGGCAACTTCGACGCCAACGCGCTGAACGTCACGGCGGGAACCGGCGTCGTCCTGCTGGGCGACAACCGGATCGACTACCTCGGCGCGGTCAATGTCGCGTCGGGCGGCTTCGCCTTCCACGCCGCCACCGCCTACGACATCTACGGCCCGGTCAACGCCCTGGGCCAGACGGTGGACCTGCGGTCGGACGGCGCGATCGGCCAGGTCTCGACCGGCACGATCACCGCCAAGACCCTGAAGGGCTCGTCGGTGGGCGGCGCCGACCTCGGCGCCTTCAACCAGGTGGCCGAGCTGGGCGACTTCAACAACACCGGCGGCGGCGTGCTGAGGCTGGTCGAGGGCCGGTCCCTGACCGTGACCGGGGCCGTGTTCAGCACCGGGCGCGTGGCCCTCACCTCGCACGGCGGCATGACCCTCGCCGCCGGCGGCACGGTCCGGGGCGACGGGACGGGCGACGCCGTGACCCTGGTGTCCGACGGGGTGTTCACCAACGCCCGGGGGGCCGACGCGGTGACCGCGGGCAACGCCGCCGGGCGCTGGCTGATCTACACCCAGGCGGTCGGCAACGCCCAGGGCTCGACGGCGGGCAACAGCTTCAACGGCCTGTCCGGAAAGAGCTTCTACGGTTCGGCGTACGACTTCTTCAACGAACGGTTCGCCGTGACGCCCAACGCCGGCAACCGCCTCGTCTACGCCTACCAGCCGACCCTGACGGTGACGCCCAACAGCCTGACCATGACCTATGACGGCACGATCCCGACGATCTCGACGGGCATCACCGGCCTGGTCAACGGCGACCTGGCGGCCGACGCCGTCACATGGTCCGGCGCCCCGCTGGTGGTGGGCGCCACCAGCAAGAACGCCGGGACCTACGTCCTGACCGCGAACCTGGCCGCCCTGTCTTCCGACTCCAACTACGCCTTCGTCTCGGGGACCGGCCGACTGGACATCCTGCGCCGCTCGGTGGCGGTGTCGGCCGACGCCCTGTCCAAGCAGTTCGGCCAGCCCGATCCGGCCCTGACCTACCAGGTCACGGCGGGCTCGCTGGTGGCGGGCGACGCCTTCACCGGCGCCCTGGCGCGCGACGCCGGCGAAACGCCCGGCGGCTACGGGATCACCCGCGGCACGCTGGCCCTGTCGGCGAACTACGACCTGACCTTCACGGGGGCCGTGCTGACGATCCAGACGATCCCGTCGAACGAGCGGGGCGACGGGTCGTCGTCGCTGAAGTACATCACCCAGTCGCCGGACTTCACCCTGGACTGGAATCCGGAGCCCCACCTGAGCACCGAGGGCCCGCCCGCGACCCAGGGCGCCATGGTCGGCGGCGGCAAGGTTGCGGCGCTGCGGTAGGACGAATGCAGGTTTAGCGGCCTTGGGGTTTCATCCCCTGTTGTCGTCATCC
Source organism: Caulobacter sp. CCG-8 (assembly GCF_037402475.1). Taxonomy (NCBI): domain Bacteria; kingdom Pseudomonadati; phylum Pseudomonadota; class Alphaproteobacteria; order Caulobacterales; family Caulobacteraceae; genus Caulobacter; species Caulobacter sp. CCG-8. Next base: position 128,657 of record NZ_JBBEUD010000010.1, on the reverse strand, counting down.
CGGGCCTTGTGCCCAGGACCCCTGGTTCAGCTCGCACGTGAAGCGCTTTGGCGCGCTGGCGCGCCACCCATCCGCGCCTGCGGCGGATAGAGGGGTCCCGGGCAAAGGCCCGGGATGACGATTTGTTGGGAGAGGGTTCGAACGTCGATCGCCCCCGAAGGGCCCGGGCCTAGCCGAAGGCCCGGCGGCCGCGCTCGACCGACATCCGGTGGCTGTCGGCCACGGCGGTGTCGCGGGCCTTGATCGTCCGCATGAACAGCCACTCGCCCGTCACGCGCCGGGGCGTGAGGTCGATCATCATGTAGCCACGCCGGCTGGTGTCGGCCCATTTCAGCTCGGGATTGGCGGCGACGAAGCCTCGGGCGACGACCGCCGGATCGGCTCCGAGATCGCCCTCGGCGCCGCCCGAGGTGACGCTGTGGCCGGCGAACTCGACCCCGGCGGGGCGTCCGTCCTGGCTCAGCGCATAGGCCCAGGCGTTGTGGCTGTCGCCCGACAGCATCACCAGATCGGCGTCGGCCGCCTGGGCCGCCTTCAACAGGCGTGCGCGGGCGGCGGGATAGCCGTCCCAGCGGTCCATCCACATGGGCAGGTCCAGCTTGGCGGCGCGGATGTCGTTGCGATAGCCGGCGACCTTCTTCTCGGAGACCTCCGGCCGCAGCCAGTCCAGGACGTCCTGCGGCATCACCGTGCGGCCCAGGATCGTGCCCATGCCGACCAGCTGCCAGGCCGTCGCGCGGGCGTTGGCCTTCAGCTGGTGGGCCAGCCAGCTCTCCTGGGTCGAGCCCAGCATGGTCGCCGAGGGGTCCTGCCAGGGCCCGTCGCGGAACGCCTTCAGGGCGGCGTCGGGGTCGGCGGCGCGGAAGGCGGCGCCGATGTCGGCCGGCCTGGTGCGGCCCAGCAGGCGCGACTCCGTGCGGTAGAGGGTGGCCAGGGTCCCGATCGGATAGGCCTTCCAAGGCTCGTCCGACACCGGCATCCACTCGCGATAGACCTGCATGGCGGCGGCGCGGCGGACGTTCCAGTCGCCCTCGGCGGCCGGCTGGTGGTTCTGGGCCCCGCCCTCCCAGCTGTCGTTGGCCGACTCGTGGTCGTCCCAGAAGGCCACCATCGGCGCCATCTGGTGCAGCCGCTGCAGGTCGGGATCGGCGCGGTAGCAGGCGTAGCGCAGGCGGTAGTCCTGGATCGTCAGGATCTCGTTGGACGGCTGCAGCTGCTCGCGGCGCCCCTCGGCCCAATCGCCCTCCTTGATCGAGGCCGGACCGTATTCGTAGATGTAGTCGCCGGTATGCAGCCACAGATCCAGGTCGGGCCGGGCGGCGGCGTGGCCGTAGGCGTTGAACAGGCCGACCGGCAGGTTCGAGCACGAGAACACGCCCAGCTTGAAGCGCGGGACCTCGCCGACCGGCAGGGTCTTGGTGCGGCCAACCGGCGAGCGGGCGCCGTCGGGGGCCACGAACCGGTACCAGTAGACGGTCCCCGGCTTCAGCCCGTCGACGGTGATCTTGGCGGTCCAGTCGCGGTAGGCCCCGGTGCGCACCACGCCGCCGGCCGCCACCTTCGCGAAGTCGGGATCGAGCGCCAGCTCGACGTCGAGCCGCACCGTGTTGTCGCTCGTGGCCGGGACATAGCGCGTCCACAGCAGCATGGCGTCGGGCCCCGGCTCGCCGCTGGCCACGGCGTGGGTGAAGCCCGTGGCGCCCAGCATCACGGCGGCCAGGCTCCGGCCGGCGGACAGGCCCAGCGCGCCCAGCCCCAATCCGGCGCCCAGGACGAGGCTGCGACGATCGATGTTCAGGACCACGGCGGGCCTCCCGGGATGGCTTGCAAGGAGAAGGCGGCCGCGCGCGTCGCACCTCGGGCGCGCGCGGCCAGTCTGGGTCGGCGGCAGGGGAGCACCGCCGACGCCAGGGGCGGGAGGGGCTAGAAGGTGCCCTTGATCCCGACGTTCCACATCGAACCGTAGATGCTGTACTGCTGCACCCGGTCGCGGACGTTGGAGTAGATGACGTCCGGCGCGTTGAAGATGTTGCGGCCGGCCAGCATGACCTCGAACTGCTTGTTGATCTTGTAGCTGGCGCTGACGTTCCAGAGCTCGCGAGCGTCGTGGTAAAGGACGCCGTTGGGCGAGGTGGCCGGCGTGGCGCTGAGGGCGCTGGTCCGGTACTTGCCCTGGGCGTTGCCGGTCAGCTGGACGTCGAACTTGCCGTAGCTGTAGCGCAGGCCCCAGTTGGCGGCCGTCTTGGGCATGTTCACGCGCTCGCCGTCGGGATCGATCTTGGTGATCGAGCCGCGCAGGCCCAGGCCCCGCAGCGCGCCGGGCAGGAAGGTCATCTGCTGGTCGTATTCCAGCGTCACGCCGCGGTTGATGCTGACGCCCGGCAGGTTCGTGGCGCTGCGGTAGCGATAGCCCGGATAGTCGTCGGGGCTGTAGCCGACCTGGGTCGGATCGGAGAACTCGTAGCCGGTCACCTGCATGTCCTTGACCTCCAGCTGGTAGGCCGACACGCCGATGATGCCCGACGGCTCCAGATAGTACTGCAGGCTGGCGAAGTACTTGGTCGAATGCTCGGGCTTCAGCTGCGGGTTGGGCACGGTGACGATCAGGTTGGTGTCGTCCACCGAGACCACGCCGCCCAGGTTGCCGTAGTCGGGACGCAGGATCGACTGGCTGAAGGCCACTTGGCCGACCAGCTTCTTGGTGAAGTCGTACTTGGCCCCGCCGCTCCAGAACCAGTCGTCGTACTCGCCGTTGCGGGTGGCGTAGGTCCCGTTGCGGTACTTGTAGAGCAGGCCCGGCACGGTGGCCGGATCCAGGCCGGCGGCCTTCACTTCCTTGTCGCTGCGGACATCGGCGACCCGGGCGTCGGTCTCGGTGCCTTCATAGCGCAGGCCAAGGTCGAACTGGGCCTTGCCCACGCGCGGCTGGAGCTCGAAATAGGCGGCGTTGACCGTCTCGCCGACCTTCTTGTTGTTGTCGAGCCGGCGCTTCAGGTTGCCCGCCAGGTCGGGCGCGAAGTAGTCCGGGTGCTCCTTGTAGATGTCGTAGACGGCGTAGTTGCTGTCGGCCCGCCAGTTCTGGGCGTTCAGGTTGCCGGCGTCGAAGCCCTGGATCTCGAAATTGTAGTAGTGGGTCCAGGGGATGACGGCCTCGGGCGCCTTCTGGGTCAGGTCGTGCGTCGGGCCGATGTACTGGAATTGCTGGTACGCGCCCTCGTTGGTCTTCCAGACGTTGGTCCGGTAGGTCGCGCCGGCCAGGACCTTGAGCTGGACCGAGCCGATCTCGAGCTTCTTCTTCAGGTCCAGATTCACGCCGTACATCTGGTTCTGGGCGTCGGACTCGGCGGTGCGGATGTTGTTGCCGATGTCGTCGTCACGATTGAAGCTGGTCGGGTCGCTCCACGACCGGCCGGCGGTCTGCTGCAGGGTCCAGTCGTTGGAATCGGTGGACGCGCGATCCAGCGTGAAGCCGATGCGGGTCAGGTAGCTGTCCGTGCGCTGGAAGAAGCCCTTGGAATTGTCCCGGAAATTGAACTCCGAGCTGGAATAGCTGCCGCGCAGCAGGGCCTCCCAGGTGTCGCCGCGGTATTCCAGCTTCGGGGCGAACAGCCACGAGGGCGTGCCGGCGTAGCGGTGCGAATACTGGGTGTGCAGGCGGGTGTTGGTCCCGTTCGGATTGACGACGATGTGGGTGGGCGTCGAGGCCGCCGTCGCCTGGGTGGCCGTGGCCGTGCCGAAGATCAGGTAGGTGTACTGGTTGAAGTACTCGACGTCGTAGAACGAGTAGCTGCTGCGCAGGCTCAGCGCCCACTGGTCGGTCAGCTTGTAGTCGACGCTGAGGTTGGCGGCCTTGCGGTGGGTCAGCTTCGGACCCGGGCGCCACATGACCTGGTAGGGCAGCACCCGGCCGTTGGCGAGGTAGGACCAGTCGGTCTGGATACGGTCCTGCTCGACGAAGTTGGCGTTGTAGCTGGCGTTCAGCGCGATCCCCAGGCGGCCGTCCAGGAAGACGTCGGCATAGCCGATCTGGCCTGACGGATAGATCGAGGCGTGCTTCTCGTCGTCCGGCAGGTACTTGCGCTCCAGACTGGAGTCCGAAGTGGCGACGCCGCCCAGCTGGAAGCGCAGCAGGCGGCTGCTGCGCTGGAAGGCGTACTTGCTGCGCATGTTGATCGCGCCGCCGGGGGAGTCGGCGTCCATGCTGGCCTGCAGCGTGTTGTTCAGCTCGATCGAGTCGATGCCGGTGATCGACATCTGCTCGAACGAGTTCTGGCGGCCGTTGTTGTTGTTCGAGGTCGCCGTCGCCATGCGGGCGCCGTCGGTGGTGAAGGTCGAGTACTTGGGGTCCAGGCCGCCGATGCGGACGGCGGTGGCGTCCACCTCGGTGTAGTCGATCGACAGGCCGGGCATGTTCTTCATGAACTCGCCGACGTCGCCCATGGTCAGGGCGCCGAAGTTGTCGGCGGCGACCACGGTCTTGGCGTTGGTGGAGGCGCGGCGCTCCATGATCGCGGCGGCCTGGCCCTCGCGCTTGGCGGCGACCGTGATCGCCTCGACCTCGCCGTCGCGGGCGGCGTAGGACTGCGGGCGCAGCTCGAAGGCTACGGTGGCCATCTGGCCGGCGGCGACGTTGGCCACGGCGCGGGTCTCTTCCAGGCCGGTGTACTTGACCACCAGGGTGACGTCGCCGGCCGGCACGTTGGTCAGCCGAAAGTCGCCGCCGTCCTCGGAATAGGCGACGATGTTCGTGCCCTCGACGCGGATCTCGGCGTTGCGGACATATTCGCCGGTCGCGGTGTTGAGGATGCGGCCGCGCACGCCGCCGACGCCCGTCGCCTGCGGCGTCGCGTCGGACGCGCCCTGGATGGTCGACTTCAGCGTGATGACCTGGCCGTCGTCGGAATCGATGCGAAGCGGCGTGCCGGCGATCAGGCGGTTCAGCGCCGTGCGCACGTCCATGCGGCCCTTCACGGCCGGCGTCATGATCCCTTCCAGGTGGCGGGCGGGCGCCACGATCTGGACCTGGCCCTGACGCGCCAGCTCGGGGATGGCGCGGACGGCGGACTGGGCGGGAATGTCGAAGATGCGGTCCTGCGCGCAGGCCGGCGCGGCGATCGCCAGGGCGACGACGGCGGCCCCACAGGCGAGGACGGAGTAGCGGGAATTCATTGGCGGTAGCCCCCAATCGTCGCGTTGGTCGCGACGTTCGCGGTTGAGAGCCGTCAGGCCGGGGCTTCCGCTATTTTGTAACAAAAACTTCTTGGTCGACGCCCGTTCAGTGGCTCCCGGTCGCGCGGGACGGATCGCGGGTCAGGACAACCTCGTCGCCCTTCTGCTCGAGCCGGGCGTCGAACACCCGCGCTATGGCCCGGCTGAAGCCGACGGGGTCGTTGGCGGCGAACAGGCCGGTCACCGGCTCGCGCGCCAGGTCCGGATCGCGGACCTGGATGCGGGTGTCGCTGTAGCGGGCGAAGGTGTCGGCCGCCTGTTTCAGGGTCTCGCCCTCGAAGGCCAGCTTGCCCTCGCGCCAGGCCAGTTCGCGGGTGACCGCCTCGGGCCCGACGGCCTGGGGCCGCTCGGCGACGGACCGGCCGCCGATGGGATCGGACAGGACCAGCCGAGTGTTGGCCGTCAGCGCCACGGGGTCGGCGGGCGCCGCCAGCTTCAGGGGGGCGACCTCGACCTGCCCCTGGTTGACCAGGACGTCGACGGGATCGCCGCCCAGCTTGCGGACCCGGAACCCCGCCTGGGCGGTGCTCAGGCGACGGCCGTCGACCTCGACGATGAACGGCCGCTTCTCGTCGCGCGCCACCGAGAAATAGGCCTCGCCCTTGAGCAGGGTGACCAGGCGCTCGCCGGCGCTGTACTTCACGCGGATCCTGGTCTCGGTGTTGAGCAGCACGGTCGAGCCGTCCTTCAGCGGCGCCAGGCGGATCTCGCCCCGCTCGGTGCTGATCACCGCCCCGGCCGCGGGCATGCCGACGCCCAGGGCGACCAGCGAGGCCGCGGCCGCCGCCCCGCCCGTCCAGGCCAGGGCCTGGCGGCGCGACAGGCGCCTGGAGCGCGGCGGCCCGGGTTCCTCGAAGGCGGCCGGGTCGAAGTCCTCGCCCAGCGCCTGGGCCGACTCGCTGAACATCGACAGGGCCCGCGCGCGCAGCAGCGCGCCCCTGGCGCGTGGATCCCCACCCAGCCAAGCCTGGAGCGCGTCTTCCTCCCCCGAAGTCAGCGGCCCACGATCCAGCCGCGCCGTCCAGTCGGACGCCGCCTGATCAATGTCTCGACTGGTGTCTCGTTCGGCCATCTAGCGAGGCAATCTCCGCATCCAAAGTCCTAGAGGTTTGAGGCCGCCTGTTTCCGCTACGCCCGAACCAATCAATCAAGAACGAGATGCCGCGGGAAATGTGAGTCTCGACGGTGTTCTCGGATATCCGCATTCGCGCCGCGATTTCACGCTGGGACAAGCCCTTCACCCGGCGCAGGACGAAAGCCTCGCGGGTCTTGCGCGGCATCGCCGCGATCGCGTGCGCCAGCTGGCGCAGTTCGTCCCGATCGATCGTGTGCTGCTCGGGCGAGGCGGCCTCGTCCGCATGCTCCAGCCGCTCCAGGTCGTCGACCGTGTGGATCGGGACGATCCGCGCGCGGCGGACATGGCGCACGATGACCGAGCGCGCCACCTGGAACAGGTAGGCGCGGGGATGCACGATCCCGTCCACGCTCTCCAGCTCGGCCAGGATCGTGTAGGCCTCCTGGATCACGTCGCCCGGATCGACGCCCGGCGGCGCGCTGCGCGACAGCCACCCCCTGAGCGCGGGTTCGTGCGGCAGGATGTGCCGCAGGAACCACCGTGTTCTTTGCCTGTCGGCGTCGCTCATTCCTGACCCGCTGACTGGATATTGCGCCGAGCGGCCCGCCGTCGGGAACGACAGGACGGCGCCGCTTGAAATCCGTCCCCTGCCTAGCCGCCAATTGTGACACTCGGCCCTTTCCGCACGCTCACGGACGATCGCGGGGCCGCTCCAACCTTCGGTGGCGCCGGGGCGGTCACGGCGCGGTCGCCTTGGCCAGGGCGTCGCGCTCCTCCGCCGTCGCCGGGACGAACGGCGTCTGGGCGTCGCCCGTCCAGCGCATCAGGGTGAGGTCGGCGGTCTGCTTGCCGTCGATCCTGGCGTTGACCGCCAGGTAGAACAGGCCGTGGCCGACCGGCTGGAGGCCGACGTCGGCCTTCTGGTTCCAGCCGCGCACGCCGGTGGCGGCGTCCTTCAGCCCGTCGTCGGCCAGGGGCAGCAGCGCGCCCTGCTCCCAGCCCTTGCCGTCCGGACCGGACACGCCGACCAGGTCGCCGCTCACGGGCTTCCCGCGCGCCTCGACCGCGTACAGCCCGTAGTTCGGGAAGGTCGGCTTCTGGCCCAGATAGACGCCCATGAACCAGCGCTTCTGGGTCTCGTCATAGGCCAGGTTCTGGACGCCGTAGCGCGTGTTGCCGGTCCGCACGAAATACTTCCCGTGCACGGCCGCCGGGCCGTTGCGGTGCGGGGCGGCCTCGGTCAGCGGGCTGGCGTAGCGGGCCCAGTCGGCGACGTCGTACTGCAGCAGCACCTGGTGGTCGTTGTCCGTGCGGCTGGTGTTGCCGTAGACCCCGTAGGCCACGGTCAGATAGCGCTTGCCGTCCACCTGGCCGAACGCCGGGCCGAAGCTGACGCCGTCGATGCCCGAGCAGTCGTAGCGATGATCGGGCGAGGCGACGACGTCGCCCTTGAACTTGCCGTCGTCGCCTTCGAAGACGCCGTCGCCGTTCAGGTCGGCGGCGTAGTCCTTGACCACCTCGGGCAGGTAGACCGTGCGGAAGATCTCGCTGGAGCCGGCCTCGACGCCCATCCGGTCCAGCCGGGCCACGTCGATCACGGCGATGTAGAAGGCCTTGTCTTCCTTGTATTCCAGCGAGCCGTAGACCTTGCCGTCGGCGGGGTTGAAATCCAGGTCGCCCAGGTGGCCGGTCCAGCCCACCAGCGTGCCGATCAGCTTGCCGTCGAAGTCGTACTTCGCCAGCAGGTTGGTGAACGAGTAATAGACGTAGCCGCCCTTCACATCGACGGCGACGCCCTGCACGTGGCCGGACGCCCAGGTCCCGCCGTTCTGCCGGAGCGGCAGGGCGGCCACGCCGGCCTGGACCGGCGAGACCATGCCCATGGCCAGGGCCAGGCCCGATGCGGCGGCGGCCAGGCGAAGATGATCGAACATGATTCCAGGCCCCGCTTTGCGTTTGGGCGGGGCTAAGGGGCCGTCACGACAGACGCGTGACGCCTGCGTGACGGTTCGACGAAACGCTCAGCCCTTCGGCGCCTGGGCCACCCAGGTTTCGCCCTGCTTGCGGACGATCCGGATCAGCGTGCCGATCGAGTGGTCGACGTCCATCAGGTGCAGGCCCCACGACAGGTCCACCCCCGTGTGGCGGATGATCTGGCCGCCCAGTTCGTCGGTGCGCGGGTCGCTGGGCACGGCGTTGACGTGCAGGGCCAGGTAGTCGAAGTCGCCGCTGCGGACGCACTCGGTGGTGACCAGGCCCGGCGTCCTGACGAAGAAGGTCGGGATCGGCCGCATGGGCCGCACCCATTCGGGCGGAATGTCGCCGCCCGAGCCGTTCAGGAAGCCCTTGGTGATGAAGTAGGACTCCGGCTGCCCCTTGCCGCCGGCCAGGGCGGCGGGGTTGACGCAGGCGGCCCGCAGACCGTCGCGGGCCTTGCCGAAGCGCGAGACGGCGGGCGGCGGCAGGCGATCGCGGAAGGTGACATAGGTGATCGCGCAGCCGATCTGCGTGTCGGCGTGGCACAGCGGGACCGACTTGAACGAGCCGCCGACGTCCTTGTCGGGCGGGACCATGACCAGGCCGCCCATCAGCAGGGCCGAGACCAGCTGCTTCTGGACCGGCTTGCCCTCGATCTCCTCGGCGATCAGCCGGGTCAGCATGGCCGTTCCCTGGCTGTGGCCGATCAGGACCACGCCCCGGCCGTGGTTCTCGTGGGCCAGGTACCAGTTCCAGGCGTCGACCACGTCGGCATAGCCGCCGAAGCCGGGTGGCGGCTGTTCGCCCACCGGCTTGGCGCCGCCGGCCGGATAGCGCAGGCGGCGCAGGGTGCCCTGGCGGTACAGCGGCGCGAACTGGCGGCAGACCGATCCGAACCGGGCGAACTGCACCTTGATGTCGTCCCACTCGGCCGCGTCGGGCGAGAAGTCCGAGATCCAGCCGGCGTCGTTGGAGACGGTGGGATAGACGAAGAAGCAGTCGATCTTCGGGTCCTTGGCCGGGACGTAGCGCTCGAGCGTCAGCCGGCCGCTGGGCGCGACGACGGTGGCGTCCAGGTCGACCTTGCAGCGGTTGTCCCGCAGGTCGGGCCGGCACAGCCACAGGGCCGGATCGGCGTAGTCGGGATGCTGGACGGTCGGGTCGGGCGCGGCCGCCATGGCGACGCCATGGGCGGCGGCCAGGGCCGCCAGGCCCAGCAGCAGGTTGGACAGAGCCTTCATCGGTATCCCTCCCTGGACGAGCGTCGTGTCGCGCTCTTGGAAAAAGACTGGGGGCAAAAAGAAGGGGCGCCGAAGCGCCCCCTCAGATCACAGAACCTCGAACAGTCCGGCGGCCCCCATGCCGCCGCCCACGCACATGGTGACGACGACGTGGCGCGCGCCCCGGCGCTTGCCCTCCAGCAGGGCGTGGCCGACCATCCGGGCGCCCGACATGCCGTAGGGGTGGCCCATGGCGACGGCGCCGCCGTCGACGTTCAGCCGCTCGTCCGGGATGCCCAGGCGGTCGCGGCAGTACAGCACCTGGCAGGCGAACGCCTCGTTCAGCTCCCACAGGCCGATGTCGTCGATCTTGAGGTCGAAACGCTCCAGCAGCCGCGGGATGGCGAAGACCGGACCGATGCCCATCTCGTCCGGCTTGGTGCCCGCCACGGCCATGCCGACATAGCGGCCCAGCGGCTGGAGGCCGCGCTTGGCGGCGAGGCCCGCCTCCATGACCACGCAGGCCGAGGCGCCGTCCGACAGCTGGCTGGCGTTGCCGGCCGTGACCACGCCGTTCTCGCGCACGGCCTTGAGGGCGGAGAGGCCCTCTAGCGTGGTCTCGGGCCGCACGCCCTCGTCGCGGTCCAGGGTCACCTCGCGATGCGAGACGGCCTGGGTGGCCTTGTCGACGACCTTCATGGTCGCCGTCATCGGCACGATCTCGGCGTCGAGACGACCGGACGCCTGGGCGGCCGCGGCGCGCTGCTGCGAGGCCAGCGAATAGAGGTCGCAGGCTTCGCGGCTGATCCCGTAGCGGGCGGCGACCGTCTCGGCGGTGTCCAGCATCGGCATGTAGGCGTCCGGATGCAGGGCCACGAGGCCGGGATCCTGGTCCACCCGCATCTGCGGCGTCTGGACCAGCGAGATCGACTCCACGCCGCCGGCCACGATCACGTCCATGCGGTCGACGATGACCTGCTTGGCGGCGGTGGCGATGGTCATCAGGCCCGACGAGCACTGGCGGTCCATCGTCATGCCGGAAACGGTGACCGGGAAGCCCGCCCGCAGCGCCGCCATGCGGCCGATGGTGGCCTGGTAGCCCTGCGGCAGCGAGCAGCCCAGGATGCAGTCCTCGATCTCGTCCGGCGCGACGCCGGCCCGCTGGACGGCGTTGGTCAGGGCGTGGGCGGCCAGGACGGTCGACGGGGTGTCGTTGAACGCCCCGCGATAGGCGCGGCCGATCGGCGTGCGCGCCGTGGAGACGATGACGGCGTCGCGCGTCACGAGCGCACCCCCACGGCCTTGGCCATGAGGCCGGCGCTGGCGACTTCGCGCTCGGCCTGGGTGAAGCCGTAGGCCGGGACGATCTCGCCGGCGCGGTCGCTGATGGCGTCCCACTGACGGATCACCTGCTCGCCCGCGTCGGCGCCGCCGCCGATGTAGCGGCCGTCGGTCAGGGTGACGTTGGCCGTCGCGAAGTGGCCGGCGCCGGCGCACAGGATGGCGCGGGTCGGGGCGTCGTCATGGACCAGGGCCAGCAGGCCCGGGCTGACCAGGGCGGGGTTCAGGCGCTCCAGGCTCTCTTCCGACAGCACGCCCTCGGTCATGCCTGTGGCGGCCGTGGGGGCCAGGCAGTTGACCCGCACGCCGTACTTCTCGCCCTCGATGGCCAGGGTCTGCATCAGGCCGACCAGCGCCATCTTGGCGGCGCCGTAGTTGGCCTGGCCGAAGTTGCCGTAGAGGCCCGACGACGAGGTCGTCATCACGATGCGGCCGTAGCCCTGCTCGCGCATCGTCTCCCACACGGCCTTGGCGCAGACCGCCGCGCCCATCAGGTGGACGTCGACCACCAGGCGGAAGTCGGCCAGGTCCATCTTGGCGAAGCTCTTGTCGCGCAGGATGCCGGCGTTGCTGATCAGGATGTCGATCCGGCCCCATACGGCCTTGGCCCGCGCGACCATGGCGCCGACGGCGGCCTCGTCGGTCACCGAGGCGGCGACCCCGATCGCCTCGCCCCCGGCGGCGACGATCTCGGCGGCCACGCGGTCGGCGGCCTCCTGGGTCAGGTCGTTGACCGCCACCTTGGCGCCCTGGCTGGCCAGGTACAGCGCATGGGCGCGGCCCAAGCCGCCGCCCGCACCGGTTACGATCGCGACGCGTCCTTGCAGCAACATCGAATTGTCTCCCCGACTTGGCGAACTCCCGTTCGCATTCGTTTATTCTGATGTTAGTGAGTATATTATGCTGCAGCGCAGCTTCGCAAGTGCGAAGGCCGCATCCTCACCCGCCGCCATACTCGGATCGCAGCCGGATCTTGTCGATCTTGCCGGTGGCGGCCAGCGGCATGCGCGGCAGGCGGTAGACCGCGTCCGGCACCCACCACGGGGCCACGCGGCCGCGCAGCGAGGCCAGCAGGACCTCGTCGCTGACCTCGCCCTGGGTCTCGACCAGCAGGATCGGACGCTCGCCCCACTTGGGGTCGGACCGGCCGATGACGGCGGCCAGCGACACCTCGGGCAGGGCCCCGACCACCGCCTCGATCTCGGCGGGATTGATCCATTCGCCGCCGGACTTGATCAGGTCCTTGGCCCGGCCGGTGATCATCAGGTTGCCCTGGGCGTCGATGCGCGCCAGGTCGCCGGTGGGGAACCAGCCGTCGGCGTCGGTCGCCGGCGCATCGTGGCCGAAATAGCGCTGGATCACGGCCGCCCCGCGCACCCGCAGGTGACCCTCGACGTCGCGCTGCTGGGGCAGGGCCACGCCGTCCGCGTCGGTCAGCAGCAGGTCCATGCCGATGGCCGGACGCCCCGAGACCGCGGCCTCGGAAAGCGTGCTCAGCGGCGCCACCGTGCCCGACGGCGACAGCTCGGTCATGCCCCAGCTGGTCTGCACCCGCACGCCCAGGCGCTGCTCCAGGCGTTCCATCAGGGCCGGGGCCATCGGCGCCCCGCCGACGATGATGCGCTGGAGCGACGGCAGTTCGCCGCCGACCGCTTCCAGGTGCTCGACCAGGCCCAGCCAGACGGTCGGCACGCCGACGCCGATGGTCACGCCCTCGGCGGCGATCAGCCGGGCCAGGCTGGCGCCGTCGGCCTGGCGTCCGGGCAGGACCAGCCGGGCGCCGACGGCGGGGGCGGCGAACGGCAGGCCCCAGGCGTTGGCGTGGAACATCGGCACCACCGCCAGGACGGTGTCCGCGCCCGAGATCGCCATAACATCGGCCTGCAGGGCCCGCAGGGTATGCAGGAAGCTGGACCGGTGGGTGTAGGTCACGCCCTTGGGGGCGCCGGTGGTGCCGGAGGTGAAGCACAGGCCGCACGGCGCGGTCTCGTCGAACTGGCCCCAGGCCACCTCGCCCGTCGCCGCCTCCAGCAGCGGCTCCATGAGCACGCCCCGGCCCTGGGCCGCCGTCCCGTGCACGGCGTCGATCAGCAGCAGGTGCTCGATCCCGGGCACGCGCTCCAGGATCTGGCCGGCCAGCGGCGCCAGATCGGCCGAGGCGATCAGGACGCGGGCCTGGGACTGGACGACCATCGCGGCCAGGTGCTCGGCGGTCAGGCGCGGGTTCAGGGTGTGGCAGACCGCCCCCATGCCCATGATGCCGTACCAGGCCTCGACATGGGCCTGGCTGTTCCAGGCCAGGGTGGCCACGCGGTCGCCGGTCCGCACGCCCAGGTCGGCCAGCAGGACCGAGGCCTTGCGGCTGCGGACGAGCAGGTCGGCATAGCCGATCCGGTCGATCGCCCCGCCGTCCCTAGCGGTCACCACCTGGGCGTCGGGACACCACTTGGCGGCGTGCTCCAGGAACTTGTCCAGCGTCAACGCGAACGCCTGCATATCACCGTCGATCATCGGTACTCTATTCATCGAAGCTGGTTGTCGGCCCGGAGGGTCAGCGGCATTGGGGCGTCGCGGCGGGAAGCGGCGGCGCCAGGATGCCGACGTTCCAGTTCCACGGCGTGTCGCCCTGGGCCCGTCGGCGGCACATGACGGTTTCGTTCAGTTCGTACATGCCCGGCCGCAGGTGGACGCCCGGCTGGGGCGTCTCGGCGAAGGCCATGTAGGCGCGGTCCTTGCCGTACGGCTTCCAGGCGGGCTCGCCGGCCGCCTTGGGAACGCCGTCGCGGGCGAACGAGGCCCAGTACTGCGTCATGGCCGCCGACAGCTTGGCCTCGGCGGGCGTGTTCGGGTTCTTCGGCCAGGCCGGCGGCGTCGTGCTGGCCGTGCCGAAGACGTAGGGGATCTCGCTGGCGTGGAAGCCGTGCAGGCCCGCCGCGTCGGCCGCCGGATAGCCGTGGTCGAACAGGTAGAAGTAGCCGGGCTGGCCGATCGCCGTCTGCTTGGCCGCCAGCCGCTCGGCCGTCCAGCCGTAGAGGGCGTCGCGCGGGACCAGCAGCATGGTCTCGGCCAGGTCGGCGGACGGATAGAGCCGCAGGAACTCGTCGGCCTGGTCGCCGTAGCGCTTGCGGATCGTCTTCTCGTAGGTCGCCGCGTCGGCGGGCGGCGGCGGGGCCAGGAAGCGCAGCGAGCGGATCTCGCCGCTGTTGAACCCGGCCAGGACCGGCACGTGGGCCTGCTCGCCGCGGTCGAAGGCGTCGACCAGCTGGCTGGGCAGCACCTTGCCGTCGACGGCGCCGAAGGTCTGGAAGCCGGCCGCCAGGGAGGCGGTCGTCAGGGTCTCGGCGTCCATGGCCCGCAGGTCGGCCAGGCTCTTGGCGCCCAGCTTCCCGGCCGTGGCCGCGCCCATGGCTTCGGCCGGGACGTGGCCGTACTTCGGTTCGCGCAACGGCGGCGTCGAGACCATGTAGGCGCTCTGGGCGATGGCCTTCTGGAACAGCCCCCGGGCCGGCGGCGAGGCCATCAAGTACATGACGCTGAGGCCGCCCGCCGACTCCCCGGCGATGGTGACGTTCGAGGCGTCGCCGCCGAACGCGGCGATATTGGCCTTCACCCACTTCAGGGCGGCGATCTGGTCCAGCAGGCCGTAGTTGCCCGAGACGTGGTCGGGCGACTCCGCGCTGAGCTCGGGGTGGGCCATGTAGCCCAGGACGCCGAGGCGGTAGTTGATCGAGACGACGATCAGGCCCTGCTTGGCCAGGGCCGTCCCGTCGTACATGCTCTCGCTGCTGGCCCCGCCGATCAGCGAGCCGCCGTGGATCCAGACCAGCACCGGGGCCTTCTTGGCGTTATCGGGAGCCCAGACGTTCAGCGACAGGCAGTCCTCGCTCATCGCCTTGAGGGTCGAGCTGTAGATGCCGCCGGGACGAGGCTTGGGCTGGTAGCAGACCGGACCGAAGTCCAGGGCGTCGCGTTCGCCGCTCCAGGCCGGGGCGGCGACCGGCGGCTTCCAGCGCAGCGCGCCGACGGGAGCGGCGGCGTAGGGCACGCCCTTGAACACCCGCAGGCCGTCCTGCTCGACGCCGCGCAGCGCCCCGGCCGGCGCCTGGACGACGGGCGCGGCCGCCAGGGCGGGCGCCGCGAAGGTCGAAAGGGGAGCCGAAAGCGCGAGGACCGAAAGCACGGGGACCAGAGCGCGGCGGACGCGCGAACCCATGGACCTTTTCCCAGCCTGCATGATGTTTCCTCCCCGTTTCAGGCGTCGATCCTTGGCGCCGACGCTGCGACCCAGCGTGCCCGACGAGTCCGCCCGCTGTCAATGTTCACTCTCATGCGTGTGAACTTGATCTTCGATCCCTTTTGAGCGCATGCTCGGGGAAAGCCAAGCTCGAAAAACGGCGGCTGGGAGGAAACCTTTTGAAGATCACCCGTGCAACGCGTGGCGGCCCCGTCCGCGCGCCCCAGGTCCAGGTGGGCCGACGACGCCCGGCGGCCGGCCGATGAGCGTTTCGCCCTCCCCCCGCCAGATCGACGAGCCCGCGCGCCCGACCGCCGTCGGCGGCCGCGCCTGGGTCGTCCTGGCCGTGCTGTGGTTCGTCTATGTGCTGAACTTCCTGGACCGGCAGCTGATGTCGATCCTGGCCAAGCCGATCCAGGACAGCCTGCACGTCACCGACGGCCAGCTGGGCCTGATCGGCGGCCTCTATTTCGCGATGTTCTACTGCTTCATCGCCATCCCGGTGGGCTGGCTGGCCGACCGCACCAACCGCGTGGCGGTGCTGTCCCTGGCCTGCGGCATCTGGAGCGCGGCGACGGCGGCCTGCGGGCTCTCGGCCAACTACGCGCAGTTCGCCGTGTCGCGGATGACGGTCGGCTTCGGCGAGGCCGGCGGCGTGCCGCCCTCCTACGCCATCATCTCCGACTACTTCCCGCCGGGCCGGCGCGGCACGGCGCTGGGCATCTACAACCTGGGCCCGCCGATCGGGGCGGCGCTGGGCATCGCCTTCGGCGCGGCGATCGCCGCGGCCTTCGACTGGCGCCACGCCTTCATCGTGCTGGGCGTGATCGGCGTCGTGACGGCGGCCATCCTGCCGTTCGTCGTCAAGGAGCCGCCGCGCGGCGGTCTGGACGGCGCGGCCGGCGCGGCTCCCGTGAAGGCCGGCTTCTGGTCGACGCTGAAGATGTTCTTCTCGCGCCCGACCCTGGTGCTGGCCGCCCTGGGCAGCGGGGCGACCCAGTTCGTCACCTACGGCCTGGGCAACTTCACCACCCTGTTCCTGATGCGCGAGAAGGGCATGGCCCTGCACGACGTGGCGCTGTGGTACGCCCTGGTGGTGGGGATCGGCATGAGCGCCGGGATCTTCGTCTCGGGCCGGGTGATCGACCGCTTCACCCAGAAGTCCAAGGTGGCCTACGCCATGGCGCCGGTCATCTCGCTGACCCTGGCCATCCCCTTCTATATCGGCTTCGTCTGGGCCCCGACCTGGCCCCTGGCCCTGGCCTTCCTGTGCGGCCCGACCTTCCTGAACTACTTCTACCTGTCGTCGGCCGTGACCCTGGTGCAGCAGGAGGTGCGGCCCGAGCAGCGGGTGATGTCCGGCGCCCTGCTGCTGCTGGTGATGAACTTCATCGGCCTGGGCCTGGGCCCGACCTATGTGGGCGCGGCCAGCGACTTCTTCCGCGCCAGCCATCCGCACAACTCGCTGCAGATAGCGCTCTACACCCTGGTGCCGTTCTACGTGCTGGCGGTGGCGCTCTTCCTGTGGCTGGCCCGCATCTTCGCCCGAAACGAACGCGAAGAACGGGCCGGCGGGGCCGTGGGGGCGGCCTGACGGTGCGCGGGCTTCACGCCTTCAGGGCGATGAAGCCCGCCGCCATGAACCGGGCGATGCGCTTCTTGACCGCCGGAAAGTCATCCGAGTGGCAGCGCCCGCTGGACAGCCGGTCGATCCGCCCCGTCCGCGCCAGGGTGTTCATCAGCGCGCCGCTGACGAAATGATAGCCCCAGAAGATCTCCTCCTCGTCGTAAGCCGGCAGGGCCCGCTTGAGGATGCCGACCAGCTTCAGCACGACCGGATCGAAGTGCTCGTCCATCAGGGCCGCGCCCTCGGGGGTGTTGCTGACCCGGGCGCAGAAGGCGGCGTAGTTCATCCAGTGCTCGCCGCCCTCGTAATAGAGGTCCAGGTCGGTATCGAGGAAGGCGTGCAGCGCGCCCTCGACCGTAGGCTGGTCGCCCGCCGCCCGCTCGTACTCCTCCAGGGCCACCATCCGCCGCCCGGACGTCACCCCGGCCCGGCGCGCGAACACCGCCTCGAACAGGTTCACCTTGTCCTTGAAGTAGTAGTTCAGCAGCGTCGTGTGGATGCCCACCCGCTGGGCCACGTCGCGCAGGGTCACGCCGTAGAGGCCGTTGCGCGAGAACAGGTACTCGGCCGCGTCCAGGATCTGCTCCAGGCTCTGGGCGCGTTGCTCGGCCTTGGTGCGCCGCCCCGCCTTGATCTCCTCAGCCGTCGCTCCCGCCAACCCGTCCTCCTGGTCCCAGCCCCCGCCTAGTCGGGGCCGGACGCGCTCGTGTCAATGTTCCCATAACGGCAACGCCTCACCGTCGATCTACGACCATTTCTTCAAATGATCCCCGATTGACACCGCTGCAACAAATATAGCAACGTTCACTCTTGTGAGAATGAGCGTCTGAGAGACTCATTCCCGAGGGGAGAACGCCACATGAAAATCGGGCTTACGAGCGTGTCCGGCCTCGCGCTGTTGATCGGGATTTCCGGTCTGGCGTCGCCGGCCTGGTCCCAGGACGCGCCGCCTTCGTCGGAGAAGGCCACTCAGGTCGAGGAAATCGTCGTCACCGGCTCCAACATCCGGGGCTCGGCGCTGGACGCCGCCCTCCCCGTCGAGGTCTATTCGCAGCAGGCGCTGGAGAAGCAGGGCTCGCCGTCGGCCCTGGAGTTCGCCAAGAGCCTGACCATCTCGGGCCCGACCACCGGCGAGTCCTACTATTTCGGCGGCCCCGCCCTGGTGGGCTCGGTGAACTACAACCTGCGCGGCCTGGGCGCGGACAAGACGCTGATCCTGCTGAATGGCCGGCGGATGAACCAGAACACCGCCAACATGCCGTCGATCGCCCTGGCGCGCACCGAGATTCTCAAGGACGGCGCCGCCGTGATCTACGGCGCCGACGCCACCGGCGGCGTCGTCAACTTCATCACCCGCGACCGCTTCGTCGGCCTCGAGGCGCAAGGCCAGTACAAGTACATCGACGGCTCCAAGGGCGACTATTCGGTCGGCGTGATGGGCGGCATCGGCGAGGACAAGGTCAACCTGCTGGTCTCGGCCGAGTATGAGCACCGCTCGCGCCTGAACACCATGGAGCGCGAGTTCACCAAGGCCTCGCTGAAGCCGGGGCTCGGCTACAATCCCGCGCCGTGGTCCACCCTGACCAACCTGACCGGCTGGATTCCGCGCGGCGCCCTGCCGGCCGTTCCCAGCGCCACCGACACCGGCGAATGGGGCCCGGCCGTGGGCGGCATCGTCTCGGACTTCACCGCCGCCAGCTGCGCGGCCGTCGGCGGCCGCTACGACAACAACTTCACCTGCGCCTACAATTACATCCCCTACTACCGGCTGGTGGAGAACCAGGACACCTATCGGCTCTACGCCCAGCTGAAGGCCGACATCTCGGACTCGATGAAGTTCCACATGGACGCGTCGTACGGCCGGGTGACCCTGCCCCAGGTGATGGGATCGCCGGCCCAGCCGGTGTCGCGCGGGCCGGCCCTGGCGACCGGCGCCGTCAACCAGTTCTACGTGCCGATCAGCAACCCGTTCGCGGCCGAATTCGCCGCCCGGAACGGCATCGTCGGCGCCCAGGGCTTCACGCCGGTGACCTATCGCCTCTTCGGCCACGGCGGCAATCCGTACTATTCGGGCGGCGACGGCTTCGGCGTGGCCGACCGCATCGACAACAAGGTCTGGCGCATCTCGGGCGGGATCAACGGCGACCTGGGCGACCTGGCCCCGTTCGCCAAGAAGGTCGGCTACGACTTCGCCCTGACCTATAACGACGCCTACAACTACAACACCCACGCCGACACCATCGGCTTCCGCCTGCAGGAAGCCCTGAACGGCTTCGGCGGCCCCAACTGCCACGCCACCGACCTGGACCCGGCCCGCTTCGGCACCCAGAACGCGGCCGCCGCCGGCAAGAACGGCTGCCTGTACTGGAACCCCTTCTCCAGCTCGTTCAAGGGCCAGCCGGTCCTGGGACTCTCCAACCCCAACTACGTCGCCGGCGACGAGAACCCCAAGGACCTGGCCCTGTGGATGTTCGATCCGCGCGCCGTCGAGACCCTCAGCCACAACTTCACGGCCGACCTGGTGTTCAACGGCCAGTCGGGCCTGAAGCTGCCCGGCGGCGAGATCGGCTGGGCCCTCGGCGCCCAGTACCGGTCGCTGGCCAACCGCGTGAACGTGCCCAGCGCCTTCAACAACGGCTCGGTCCAGTGCGAGTGGCCGACCAACACCACCAGCGCCAACGGCGCGGGCTCGGGCAATCTCAGCCCCACGCCGACGCCGACCACCGACCCGAACTTCCGCGGCTGCACGCCCGACGCGCCGGGCCCGTTCGTCCTGTTCGCCCCGACCCTGCCGTCGCAGGCCGAGCAGAGCCAGTACTCGCTGTTCGGCGAGCTGCAGGTGCCGCTGTTCTCGAACGTCGACATCCAGCTGGCCGCGCGCAAGGAGAAGTTCTCCAACGACCTGGGCGCGACAGTCTACAAGGTGTCGGGCAAGTGGAACGTCTGGGGGCCCCTGACCCTGCGCGGTTCGTACGGCACCAACTACCAGACCCCGCCGCTGGGCGTGACGCCGGGCGCCATCACGGTGGCCGCGCGGACCTACACGGTCGCCGCCAGCAACTGGCTGGCCGCCCAGTTCATCACCGACGCCGACCTCAAGCCCGAGACCGCCAAGACCTCGAACCTCGGCGCGATCTGGCAGAGCCGCGGCTTCGCCGACGACCACAAGTTCCGCCTGATCGTCGACTATTTCGACATCAAGACGAAGGACCAGATCGGCCAGGTCGCCGACCCGAACCAGATCGCCAGCCTGGTGTTCAACGGCGCGGGCGGCACGATCACCACCTGCGATCCGGCCAAGCAACCGCTGCTGGCCCGCATCACCTTCAACGCCGGTTGCGTGGTCGGGATGAGCGGCGTCGGGACCTTCTCGGCGGTGTCCACCCGCTACGGCAACGGGCCGGGCCAGACCACCAAGGGCTTCGACATCCAGGCCAACTACGGCCTGCCGGTCGGCCCGGGCGATCTGGACGTCAACCTGACCGCCACCCGGGTGACCGAGCTGCGGACCGGGGCCACCACCCTGGACGGCGTGACGATCTCGACCGGCGACGACCGGCTGGGCACGCTGAACTTCGCCACCTTCGCCCAGGCGGCGCCGAAGTGGCGCGCCAACCTCGGCGTCAACTACGGCCTGGGCCGCCAGAACTTCCGCCTGGGCGTCAACTTCGTCTCGGCCGTCAAGGACGAGCGGGCCGGCGTGCAGTACGGCGAGGACGGCGAGAACTGGATCACCACCGACTTCACCTACCGCGTGGAGCTGGCCGGCGACATGGCCCTGACCCTGACGGCGGCCAACATCTTCGACCGCGATCCCCCGCCCGCCCAGGAAGAGTTCGGCTACGACCCGTGGACCGGCAACCCGCTGGGCCGGACCTTCGAGATCGGCGTCAAGAAGAGCTTCTAAGTTCCTTCCTCCCTCGGGGCGGGCGTCACGGCGCCCGCCCCTTTTTCTTTTTCAGCGTACGATCCGAACAAACAGGGGGAGACGACCATGAGCACCCACAAGCCCTCCGGCGTCGGACGCCGGGACATCCTGGCCGGCGCGGCCCTGGCCCTCGCCCCGACCCTGGCGCCGGCCGCCGCCGACGCGGCCGCCAAGACCAAGCGCCCGGCGCCTCCAGGCTTCCTGTGGGGCACGGCGATCTCGGCCTATCAAAGCGAGGGCGGCAACACCAACAGCGACGCCTGGCTGATGGAGAACATCCAGCCCAGCATGTTCAAGGAACGCTCGGGCGACGCCTGCGACAGCTATCACCGCTACGCCGAGGACTTCGCCATCGCCGGCGGCCTGGGCCTGAACTGCTACCGCATGGGCGTGGAGTGGGCGCGGATCGAGCCCAGCGAGGGCCATTTCTCCGAGGCCGAGCTGGACCACTACGCCCGCATGCTGGAGGCCTGCCGCGCGCGCGGCCTCAAGCCCATGGTGACCCTGAACCATTTCACCACGCCCCTGTGGTTCGCCAAGCGCGGCGGCTTCGAGGTCGCCGACGCGCCCGAGCTCTTCGCCCGCTATTGCCGGAAGGTGGTCGAGCGGCTGGGCCCGCTGATGGACAAGGTCACCACCTTCAACGAGGCCAATATCCGGCTGCTGGTCGACCTGATGCCGGGCATCCAGTCGGCGATCCCGTTCGTCAAGGCGGCCATCGCCGCGGCGGCCAAGGCCACGGACTCGCCGCGCTTCTCGCGCCTGGCCTATGCCGATCCCCAGGTGGTGACGCCGATCATGATCGAGGCCCACAAGCGCGCCTACGACGCCATCAAGCAGGCGCGGCCGTCGCTGCCGGTCGGGGTGACCCTGACCACCCAGGACATCCAGTCGGCCACCGATCCCGCCCTGGTCGAGGTCTATCAGCGCCGGCTGTACGGCGACTGGGTCGAGGCAGCGCGCACCCACGCCGACTTCTTCGGGGTGCAGACCTACACCCGCTTCGTCGTCGACGAGAACGGCGTGCGGCCGCCGCCCAAGGACGCCGAGCTGACCCTGTCGGGCTACGAGTTCTATCCGCAGGCCCTGGCCAACACGATCCGCTGGGCCCACCGGACGATCGGCAAGCCGGTCTATGTGACCGAGAACGGCATCGCCACCAACGACGACGCCCGCCGGATCGCCTTCATCGACCAGGCCCTGGACGGCGTGCGCCAATGCCTGGACGAGGGCATCCCCGTGCACGGCTATCTCTACTGGTCGCTGCTGGACAATTTCGAATGGACGTCCGGCTACGGCGTGCCGTTCGGCCTGGTGGCCGTGGACCGCAAGACCTTCCAGCGCACACCCCGGCCCAGCGCCGTACACCTGGGCCGGATCGCGCGGGCGAACCTGATCTGAGGGGGCGGTTCATCTGAAGGGGAGCGCTCCCCTTCCTGTTGTCATCCCGGAAAGCGCGCAGCGCTTGTCCGGGACCCAGGTGAACCGCAAAGCGCTGGCCCAGTCCCCTGGGTCCCGGACAGCCCCTGCGGGGCTTCCGGGATGACAACGGTTTTGGGTGGGCAAGGCGCCCCTGAGCGTCTCTTAGAAAATCCGCTCCGGCGCCCCGGACGCCACGTCGCTTCGGGCCGCCACCAGGGCCAGCCAGGCATCGACCTTGGGCAGCTCGCACTCGAAGAAGAAGCGGCACGCCCACGCCTTGCCGTCGGCCAGATCGCGGTCGGTCAGGCCGGCGGCGGCGACCGCCTGGTCCAGCCACTGCCAGGCCACCACCACGTGGCCGAACGCCCAGAGGAAGGCCGTGGCGTTGTCCAGGGCGGACCGGCGGTCCTCGCCCTGCAGCACCTCGCCCCGTAACACTTCAATCGTGGCCACCACCGACCGCCAGGCCTCCGACAGGGCGCGCGCGTGGACCGCCAGGGCGGGAACCCCTTCGGCGGCCTTGGCCGTCCTGGAGATCCTCGCCGCCAGCACGGGCAGGCCCGCCCCGTCCGACAGGATCTTGCGCCCCACCAGGTCCATGCCCTGGACGCCCGTCGTGCCCTCGTGGATCGGGTTCAGCCGGTTGTCGCGCCACAGCTGCTCGACGTCGAAGTCGCGCGTGTAGCCGTAGCCGCCGTGGACCTGGATCGCGATGTCGTTGGCCGCCAGGCCGTATTCCGAGGGCCAGGTCTTGGCGACCGGGGTCAGCAGGCCCAGCAGGGCGGCGTCGGCCTCCGAGCCCTCGGCCGTGTCGACCAGGCGGGCGCAGTAGAGGCACAGGGCCAGGGCGCCCTCCACATAGGCCTTCTGCTGCAGCAGCATCCGGCGCACGTCGGGGTGCTCGATGATGGCGACGGGCGGACCCGAGCGCCGGCCGGCCGGACGCCCCTGCAGCCGCTCGCGGGCGTAGTCGACCGCCAGGCGGTGGCTGCGATAGCCCAGGGCCGCCGCCCCCACCCCGACGCCGATCCGGGCCTCGTTCATCATCTGGAACATCTGGCGCAGGCCCTCGCCCGGCGCGCCGACGATCCAGCCCACGGCCCCGTCCCGCTCGCCGAAGTTCAGCAGGCAGTTGGCCGTGCCGCGATAGCCCATCTTGTGGTTCAGCCCGGCCACGGCGACGTCGTTGCGGGTCCCGTCCGGCAGGACCTTGGGTACGATGAACAGCGAGATGCCCGCCGTCCCCTCGGGCAGGGTCCCGTCCGCGTTCGGGACCTTGGCCAGCACCAGGTGGACGATGTTGCCGCTGACGTCCTGGTCGCCGCCCGAGATCCACATCTTGTTGCCGGCCAGGCGGTAGCGCTCGCCCAGGGCGTCCTGGCCGTCGGGCGTCGCCTTGGTGCGCACGTCGGCCAGGCTGGACCCCGCCTGCGGCTCGGACAGGCACATGGTGCCGAACCACCGCCCCTCGATCTGCGGACGGGCGAAGGCCTCGACTTGGGCCGGCGAGCCGAAGGTGGCGATCAGCCGGGCGTTGGCGACCGTCAGCATCGGATAGGCGGCGGTCGAGACGTTGGCGGCGGCGAAGAAGGCGAACGAGGCGGCGCAGACCAGATAGGGCAGGCCGAGGCCGCCCTGCGCCTCCGGGAAGCCCGCCGAGAACAGGCCCAGCTCCGCGTACTGGGCCAGGGCCTCGCCGATCGCCGGACAGATGCGGACCTGGCCGTCCACCAGCGCCGGTTCCTCGACGTCGTTGCGCTTGAAGTGCGGCAGGAAGGCGTCGGTCGCCAGGGTCTGGGACAGGTCCAGAACCGCGTCGACCGTCTCGCGGTCGACCAGGGTCCCGGCCTTGAGCCAAGTGTGGAGCAGGAAATCGACGTCGCGACGATCGAGCAGCGGAGTGGTCATGCGGAAGGCCTCAGATGATCGTCGCGCCGCCGTCGATCACGAGCGTCTGGCCCGTGATGTGGCCGCCGGCGTCGGATGCGAGCAACAGCGCCGCGCCCATCAGGTCGGCGGGCCCGCCCAGCTTGCCCAGCGGCGTCCAGCGCAGCATCTCGTCACCATGCGCCTCGACCGTGGCCGCCGTCATCTTCGACGGGAAATAGCCGGGCGCCAGGGCGTTGACGCGGATGTTGCGCGGGCCCCATTCGGCGGCCAGGGCCCGGGTCATGTTGATCACCGCGCCCTTGGCGGTGTTGTAGGCGATGGTGCCCGGCCGGTCGGGATGGTGGCCCTGCAGGCCCTCGATCGAGGCGACATTGACCACCGCCCCCTTGCCCTGCGGGATGAAGGCCGTCTTGGCCACCGCCTGGGTCAGCTGGAACAGGCCGGTCACGTTCAGGTCGATGACCTTGGCCCAGCCCTCCGCCGGATAGTCCTCGGCCGGCGCGCCCCAGACCGTGCCGGCGTTGTTGACCAGGATGTCGATCCGGCCGAAGCGCTCGAACACCTGCCGGACCAGGGCCGGGGCCGCGTCGGGCGCGCCCAGGTCGGCGGCGAAGCCTGCCGCCGCGAAGCCCTGCGCATGGAGTTCGGCCACCGCGGCGTCCAGCTCGGCCTGCTTGCGCGCGACCAGCACGACCATGGCCCCGAATTCGCCCAGGGCGGTGGCGATCTGCAGCCCCAGGCCGCGCGAGCCGCCGGTGACGATCGCCACCCGGCCGCGCAGGTCGAACAGGCCGGCCAGGACGCCGGCGCCACGCTCACTCATCGCTTGCTTCCTTGTCTTCCGGACGCGCTCACGCGTCGACCGGCGCGCCCCGGCAGATCGCCTCGAAGCCCGCCGCCATGAACCGGGCCATGTGCCGGCGGATCGAGATGAAGTCGTCGGACGAGCACAGGCCGTGCGACAGCTCGTCCAGGCGTCCGGTGCGGGCCATGTTGTGGGTCATGGCGCCCGACACGAAGTGGTAGCCCCAGAAGATCGTCGCCTCGTCGCAGTCGGGCATGGCCTTCTTGAGCAGGTCGATCAGGGCCAGGACCACCGGGTTGAAGTACTTGGTCATCTTCTCGGCGCCCCAGCCGGCGGCGCTGTTGGCCTGGGCGCTGATCTTGCCGAAGGCGATCCACTGCTCGGTGTCGTGGATCTGGACGTTCAGGTCGGTGTCGATCCAGGCGTGCAGCGCGCCCTCCACCGTCACCTTGTCGCCCACCTCGTCGGCGTAGCGGCGCATGGCTTCCAGGCGGTTGCGGGCCGAGATCGGCGCGCGCCGCGCCCACACCGCCTCGTACAGGCTTTCCTTGCCGTTGAAGTGGTAGTGGATCAGCGTCGAGCTGACCCCCACCCGCGCGGCCACGTCCTTGAGGGTGACGCCGTGATAGCCGAACTCGGCGAACAGCTGCTCGGCGGCGTCCAGGATGCGCTCGATCGACTCCTCGCGCACGCGGGCCTTGTGCTTGCGGGCGCGGGCCGGTGCGGGCGCGGTCTGGGGTTCGACGTGATCGGTGCTGGTCATCGCTCTTCGGGTATCGGCTTTGCGGCGGGCGCGTCAACGTGCCCCGGCCGTACGGACTCCGCCATGCCCGAGAAGACGTCTCCCGCCGCCGGGAGGGCGACGGGAGACAGGCAAGGGAGGGTCGCCCTGGTGGTCAAGTTCCCGCTCAGAAGTCGTAGCCGACCCGCAGCCCGAAGGTGCGCGGACGGACGATCGAGTAGCGGCTGTAGACGAAGGCTTCGGGGTGGATGTAGGTCACCGCGCGGCTGTTGCCGATGTTCTCGGCGTAGAGCATCGCGTTGACCTTGCCGTACCGGATCCCGGTCTGGAGGTTGGCGTAGGTGTAGCTGTCGGTGTGGTCGTACAGCGGGCTGACGACCCCGGCCTTGCCCGGCGTGTTGGGGAAGCCGTTCGGGAACGAGCCGACGTGCTGGATCTGGACGCTGGTGAAGCCGGTGGCCGTCCCGCCCAGGCTGTAGCTGTAGGTGCCGTAGAGCGTCCCCTGCAGGCGCGGCGAGGCCAGGCGCGCGCCGTCCACGGCCCCCGAGATGGTGGCCTCCTGCTGGGTCAGCTCGGTGACGTTGGCCTTGTTGATCGACCCGTTCACGCCGAGCACCCAGCCCTCGGCCGGCGAGAAGGCGGTCTCGGCCTCGATGCCCCGGCTGGCGGCGCGGCCGACATTGGTCGCGAACTGCACCGAGTCCGACTGGCGGTTGGCCTGCACCTGGATGTTCTTCCAGTCGATGTAGTAGGCGGCCAGGTTGGCGGTCAGGCGACCGTCCAGCCAGCGGCCCTTAGCCCCGATCTCGTAGTTGACCAGGTTGTCGGACCCCGCGCCGGCCGGGATAACCAGGTCGGTCGGATCGACCGTGCTGACGCTGCCGGCCCGCGAATTGTAGACCGGCGTGCGGTAGCCCGTGGACACCGTGGCGTAGGTCGTCAGATCGTGCGACGGCTTGTAGGTCAGGCTGGCCTTCCACGACGCCTTCTTCGCCGACGGGTACTTGGCGTAGGACGCCGGGGTCGGCACGACCGCCAGCGGTCCGGAGATGCCGAACAGGGCGTAGGTGAAGTAGGCCGTGTTGAAGCCCGGATAGACGTCGACCTCGCCGCCGTACTTTCCGTAGCGCAGGCCGCCGGTGGCCTGCAGCTTGTCGGTCAGGTGGTAGGTCAGCTCGCCGAAGCCGGCCAGTTCGTAGGTGCGCGTGTCGCTGCCGAACTTGGCGAAGGTCGTACCCGGCAGGCCCGTGATGTGGTGGCTGGCCAGGTAGGCCGCGCTGGAGCGGTCCTCGCCGACCAGGTCGGTGTCGCGATGCAGGTAGAAGCCGCCCGCCACCCAGTCGAACTTGCCGCCGGTGTCGGAGGCCAGCCGGGTCTCCTGGACGAAGGCCTTCGAGGTGTAGCTGTCGTAGAGATAGAACGGGATGGCCAGATTGAAGGTGCCGGCCAGGTCGACGTTGAACAGGCCCTTGCCGATCGAATAGGTCGACGAACTGGTCAGACGGGCGCCGTCGAACTGGTATTCCAGGGTGCCGTTATAGACCTGGGTCTTGGTCGTGTACTGGTCGGGGATCGTGCTGTAGCGCTTGCGGTCGCCCAGCGACGGCGTGGTCATCGCCGCGTCCTTTGGATCGCTGTCCTCGTAGGAGGCCAGCAGCTTGACGCTCAGCCGGTCGTTCGGCTTCCACAGCAGCACCGCGCGGCCGCCGACGTCCTTCAGGGCGTTGGCGTTCTTCACGCCGGTGCCGAGGTTGTCGATGTAGCCGTCCTCGTCACGGTAGAAGCCGACCATGCGCAGGGCCAGCTGGTCCTTGACCAGCGGCAGGTTGACCATGGCGTTGTAGCGCTGGCGGACGCCGTCGCCGTCCGGCGTGTAGCCGAGGTCGGCCTGGACCGAGGCCGCGTAGCCCGTCGTGTCCGGGCTCTTGGTCAGGACGCGCAGCGCGCCCGACAGCGAACCCGAGCCGAACAGCGTGCCCTGCGGGCCGCGCAGGAACTCGACGCGCTCGACGTCGTACATGGCCGGGTCCAGCGTCACGGTGTTGCCGATCGTGGTGAGCGGCAGCTCGTCCAGATAGACGGTGGTGGTGGTCTGCAGGCCCGCGCCCCAGCCGTTGGTGGAGATGCCGCGGACGGTGAAGCGGGCGTTGTTGTTGCTGGCCTGGTTGAGGACCACGCCGGGCGTTTCGCGCGCGATGCCCTCGAAGCCGACCACGCCCTTCTGGGTCAGTTCGGCCTGCGAGAAGGCGGTGATGCTGAGCGGCACGTCCTGCAGACGTTCCTTCCGACGAGTCGCGGTGACCACGACCTCCTCGACGGTGCTGACGGCGGCGGTCTCGCGCGGCGCCGCGGTGGTGGTCTGCGCGATCGCGGGCGTGGCGGCCGCCATCAAGGCGATCAGCGACGCCGTATAGGCAAAACGACTCATTGATATCCCTCCCCTGTCGCCGCCGCGCCCTTGGTGACGCTGTTCGACGAACGACGTGACCATCGCATCGCAGCTTCGCCGGAGTCAATACTGACTAACGAGTAAGTCAATATTATAGGTCGCGCGCCGCCCTCCGCGCGTCGGGCGAAGCCCGCCCGGCCGCGGATTCCCGGCGCTTAAGAGTCTTTTCAGCCAAGCATGGCCTTATGGCGCTCCTGGCCGCCCCTCGGGGAAATCGCGACCGGAGTTCATCCAAAGGGACCGCGAGACGTGCACGGCGAAACCCCCAGCGATCAGAGCGGCTACGGCGCCCTCGACGTGCTGGACGCCAGCCAGGACTGCGCCTGGATCCTGCGCCTGGACGGTTCGATCGAGCACGCCAACCGTCGCGCCCAGGCCATGTTCCCCGCCGACCCCGGCCCCTCCTCCGCCGCCTGGCGGACGATCTGGCCCGAGGAGAGCCGCTTCTCGCTGGACCGGTCGTTCAACGTCGCGGCGGCCGGACAGGTCGCCCGCTTCCGCGCCTTCCTGGGCGAGGCCCAGCACGCCCGGACCTATTGCGACACCACCATCTCGCCGATCCTCGGTCCGGAGGGCCAGGTGGTCCGCCTGCTGGCGACGGCCCGCGACGTCACCCAGACCGTCGAGACCCAGGGCTTCCTGCGCACGGTCATCCAGCTGCTGCCCTCGCCCCTGACGGTCAAGAACGTCGAGGACGGCCGCTACGTCCTGATCAACCGCGCGGCCGAGGACGCCCTGGGCGTGGTCGCCGACGAGGCGGTGGGCAAGCGGGGGTCCGAGGTCCTGCCGCCCGCGATCGCGACCCACGCCGCCGAGATCGAGGCCAAGGTCCTGGCGTCCGGCGAGATGCAGCTGTCCGAGGAGGTCTTCGGCGAGACCGCCGACGGCGCCCCGCGCTACTTCACCACCAAGACCCTGGCCACCTACGACGACGTCGGGGCGCGCCACCTGATCACCCTGGCCGAGGACGTCACCGCCCGCCGGTCGGCCGCCGCCTCGCTGCGCGCCGCCCTGGACCAGGCCGAGCAGGCCAGCCAGGCCAAGACCGCCTTCCTGGCCAATATGAGCCACGAGATCCGCACCCCGCTGAACGGCATCGTCGCCGGGGCCGACCTGCTGGCCAAGGGCGCGCTGGACCCGCGGGCCCGCGAGCTGGTCGACATCATCCTCAAGTCCGGGCGCGGGCTGGAGCGCCTGCTGTCCGACATCCTCGACCTGGTGCGCATCGAGGCGGGCCAGGTGACGGTCGAGAACGGCCCCTTCCACCTGGGCGACCTGGCGCGCTCGGTCGGCGCGCTCTGCGCCCTGCGGGCCGAGGAGAAGGGCGTGGTCCTGGCGGTCGAGGTCGCCGCCGAGGCCGACCTGACGGTGGTCGGCGACAGCAACCGCCTGCGCCAGGTGCTGACCAACCTGCTCAGCAACGCCGTGAAGTTCACCGACGCGGGCCGGGTCACCCTGGTCGCGGACGTCGACGCCCCCCTCGGTTCAGGCGGCCGCGCGCGGTTCTCGGTGTCCGACACCGGGATCGGTTTCGACGCCGCCCAGAAGGCGCGCATCTTCGACCGCTTCCAGCAGGCCGACACCTCGTTCACCCGCCGGTTCGGCGGCGCCGGGCTGGGCCTGGCGATCTCGCGCGAGCTGGTCGAGCTGATGGGCGGCGCCCTGGAGTGCGACAGCGCGCCGGGCCAGGGCTCGACCTTCTGGTTCACCCTGCCGCTGGCCGCCCATCACGAGCCGGTCGTCGAGGCGACCGCCGAGGCCGACCTCGAACCGCTGGACATGCCCCGCATCCTGGTGGCCGACGACCATCCGACCAACCGCAAGATCGTCGAGCTGATCCTGGCCGAGGTGGCTGAGATCTACACCGCCGAGAACGGCGCCGAGGCCGTCGAGGTCTGCGCCACCGTGACGCCGGACCTGATCCTGATGGACATGCAGATGCCGGTCATGGACGGGCTGGACGCGGTCCGGGCGATCCGGGCGCGCGAGGCGGCGACCGGCGCGGCCCGCACCCCGATCATCATGCTGACCGCCAACGCCCGCCCCGAGCACATGGCCGCCAGCCGCGCGGCGGGCGCCGACCTGCACCTGGAAAAGCCGATCACCAGCGCCATGCTGTTCGCCGCCATCGGCCAGGCCTTCGAGGCGGTCCAGGCCGCGCTGGAACCGGTCGCGGAAACCGCCTGATCCTCGCCGCCGGGCCGGAAAAAGCGGCCCGATCTTTACCCGACCTTCGCTAATCCCCGCGCATAGTCGGGACAGTGTAAATCATCCGGCGATTTCATGGGCTTGGCCTCTTCCTCCGCGGCTTTCGCAACGCCTTTCCAGGCCACCTCGCCCGCCCCCGGCGTCGCGCAGATCGGCGCGCGGCTCGAGTCCGCCCGCCAGGTGGTGGAAACCCGCTTCCTCGAGGCCGGCGACGTATTGTCGCGGGCGGTCGAGGGCGTCGGCTCGCTGATCGCCGGCCTGGACGCGATCCGCGCCAATCTCGACGCCGAAACGGTG
Organism: Caulobacter sp. CCG-8; assembly: GCF_037402475.1. Taxonomy (NCBI): domain Bacteria; kingdom Pseudomonadati; phylum Pseudomonadota; class Alphaproteobacteria; order Caulobacterales; family Caulobacteraceae; genus Caulobacter; species Caulobacter sp. CCG-8. The sequence goes on along the minus strand of NZ_JBBEUD010000010.1, from coordinate 98,213 downwards.
ACGACGACCACCGGCGAACTGGCCCAGGCGGCCCAGACCCTGAAGTCCCTGCCCGACAATCTCAGCGCCCGCCGCGACCGGGTCGGTGAGCTGGTCAAGTTCAGCGACGGCCTGGCCGGCCGCATCGCCGAGATGCGCCAGCACCTGGCCTATCTCCGGGTCTTCGCGATCAACATCAAGATCACCTCGGGCGGCATCGCCGCGGCCGGTCCGGAATTCGCGATCTTCGCCCAGGAGATCTACGACTGCATCGAGATGGGCGGCGCCCAGCTGGACGCGCTGAACACCGACCTGATGGGGCTGGACCACACCCTGCGCGGCGCCCTGGCCCACGAGCAGGACCTGGCCCGCCACTGCGCCGAGCTGCTGCCGGCCGTGCCCGACGCCCTGACGGCCAGCGCCGCCGCCATCGCCGACCACCACGCCCGCATCGCCAGCGTCGCCGTCAGCGTCGCGACCCTGGCCCGCGACGTCCAGAAGAAGGTCGGCGGCGGCCTGGCCGCCCTGCAGATCGGCGACATCACCCGCCAGCGGATCGAGCACGTCCAGGCCGGCCTCAAGTATCTGGACGAGACCGCCGAGATCTCGGCCCTGGACGCCGAGCCCCGCGCCCGCGCCCACGCCTTCGTGCACCGCCTGCTGGGCGCCCAGCTCAGCGCGATGACCGAGGACTTCGAGCGCGAGGTCGCCCGCATCAACCAGAGCGTGGTCGGCATGGCCGCCGACGCGGTGGAGCTGCTGCGCCTGCGCGACCTGGCCTCGGGCCAGGGCTCGGATCAGATGGGCGGCGCCGAGACCAACTTCCTGCGCAACCTGGAAGGCAATGTCGGACAGGCCCTGGGGCTGGTGGGCGACATGACCGCCGGCGAGCAGGCGGCCGAAGAGGTCAGCCGCTCGGCCGCCGTCTCGGCCCGCGAGCTGACCGAGCGCATCGCCGGCATCCAGAACATCCGCGCCGACGTGCAGATGATGGCGCTGAACACCACGCTGAAGTGCGCCCGCATCGGCGAGACCGGCAAGCCGCTGGGCGTCATCGCCGTCGAGCTGCGCGCCCACGCCATCCACCTGGAGAAGTCGGCCGCCCAGACCACCAGCTCGCTGGAAGGCCTGTTCGACGCCGCCGAGGCCCTGGGCCGCAGCGAGGCCGGACGCTCGGGCGACGACGGCAAGGCCGCGGCCGCCGCCTCGGTGCTGAGCGGCGCCGTGGCCCGGATCGGCAAGGCCGGCGACGGGGTCGACACCGCGCTGGACGCCGTGGCCCGCCAAGGCGCCGACGTCGTCGACCTGCTGCGCCGCGCCGCCCAGCGCAGCGACCTGCACAAGCAGATCGGCTCGGTGCTGGACACCGCCGCCAACCAGCTGCTGGACATGGCCGGCGACGCCGAGATCCCCACCGACGACATCGCCCCGGCCCTGCACCCGCTGCTGGCCAGGCTGGCCAAGCAGTACACCATGGCCCAGGAACGCGAGGTCCACCGGGCGATGACCGAGGGGTTGGCCGCCATGGAAGCGGCGACCGAGGTCGCGGTCGCGGCCCCGGCCGACGACGAGGACGACGTCCTGTTCTGACCGCCTAAAAGCTCCGTCATCCTCGGACTTGTTCCGAGGACCCCTGCTTCAGCCGCGAAGAAGGAAGATCCGTGAGGCGGTGAGGTCGCGGACCAACCGCAAACGGCAAACCCGCCGACAGAGGGGTCCTCGGAACAAGTCCGAGGATGACGAACCTTGAAAGGTCCTGGAAGCGCAGATCCCTACCGGTGCGCCGCCCGCAGCACTTCGCCCGCCAGGCCCTGCAGCGGGACCACGCGGTCCACGCAGCCCAGGGCGATGGCTTCCTTGGGCATGCCGAACACCACCGAGGTGGCTTCGTCCTGGGCCAGGGTGTAGGCGCCGGCCTGTTTCATCTCGGACATGCCGCGCGCGCCGTCGTCGCCCATGCCGGTCATGATCACGCCCACCGCGTTCGAGCCCGCCGAGCGGGTGGCCGAGCGGAACAGGACGTCCACGGACGGCCGGTGGCGCGAGACCAGCGGGCCGTCCTTGACCGAGACGTAGTAGCGGGCGCCGCTGCGCTCGAGCAGGGTGTGCTTGTTGCCGGGGGCGATCAGCACCCGGCCGCGCCGCACGGTGTCGCCGTCCTCGGCCTCCTTGACCTCGACCGCGCACAGGCTGTCCAGCCGCTTGGCGAACGAGGCGGTGAACTTCTCGGGCATGTGCTGGACGATGACCATGCCGGGCGAGTCCGGCGGCAGGGCCTCCAGCAGCACGCGAAGCGCCTCGGTGCCGCCGGTCGAGGCGCCGACGCAGACCACGCTCTCGGTGGTGCGGGCCATGGCCCGTGTGGCGACCGGAGGCGGCAGCATGGCGTCGGCCGTCAGCTTCTTCTCCGGCTCGTGGTGGTGGGGCCGGGTGAACTGCGGGACCGGCCGCTTGGACCCGGCCAGCTTGGCGCCGGCGGCGGCCTTCACCGCGTCGCAGATGCGGATCTTGGATTCCAGCAGGGCGTCGGCCACGCCCATCTTCGGCTTCAGGATGATGTCGACGGCCCCCGCCTCCAGCGCCTGCAGCAGGGTCTCCGACCCCGCCTCGGTCAGGGACGAGCACATCACCACCGGGATCGGCTTCTGGGCCATCAGCTTGCGCAGGAAGGTGATGCCGTCCATGCGCGGCATCTCGACGTCCAGGGTGATGACGTCGGGGATCTCCTCGGCGATCCGCCGGGCGGCCACGAACGGGTCGGAGGCCACGCCCAGCACCTCGATCTGCGGATCGGCCTCGAGGATCGACGCCAGGGTCTGACGGACCGTGGCCGAGTCGTCGATGATCAGGACACGGATCTTGCGGACCACGGACATCGTTTTTATCGCTTCTTGGGGGTTTTATCGCTTCTGGAAGACCGTGTTGGCGATCTGGACGACGGGCAGGTCGATGCCGACGATCGACTCCGAGTGGCCCAGGAACAGATACCCGCCAGGCGCCAAATGGTTGCACAGGCGGGTCAGCACCTTGGCCTGAGTGGCCTTGTCGAAATAGATCAGGATGTTGCGGCAGAAGATGATGTCGAGGCCGGTCTCGATCGGATAGGCGTCGTCCATCAGGTTCAGGCGGCCGAAGGCCAGCTTGGACCGCAGCTGCGGCTTGATCCGCACCTCGTTGCGCGAGGCGTCGCGCGACCGCATCACATAGCGCTGGCGGCGGGCGATCGAGACCGGCTCGATCATGGCTTCCGAGAAGCGGCCGGCGATCGCCTGGTCCAGCACCTCGGTGCAGATGTCGGTGCACAGGACCGAATAGTCGAGCCCGCGCTGCTTCTCGCAGAACTCGTCCAGGATCATGGCGATGGTGTAGGGCTCGGCGCCGGTCGAGCAGGCGGCGCTCCAGACCTTGATCTCGCGCTTGCCCTTCCCGGCCAGGGCCGGCAACCCCTTGGCGACCAGGAAGTCGAAATGGGCCGGCTCGCGGAAGAACTCGGTCTTGTTGGTGGTCACCGCGTCGATCAGGTGGATGACCTCGGCCTCCATCCCGTTCTCCTCGAACAGGTAGCGGCAGTAGGCGTTGACGTCGGCGATCCGCGTCGCCCGCATCCGGCGGCGCAGGCGGCCTTCCAGCATGGTGCGCTTGTTGGACGGCATCTTGATGCCGCTGTAGTCGTGGATGAACGTCGCCAGGCGATTGAAATTCCGAGCGGTGAGCTGCTCGGGTTCGGGGGCCTGCTGCACGGCGGCGGATTGTCTCGACACGGGCGTCTCCGTTCGCGGCGTCTGTCGCGCCGCTGGTCATGCGAGCGGCCCTCGGGGCCGCCGGGCGCGTTCTGGCCTTAGGCGGCCTGGCTGAGGGCGGCGGCGTCCTGGCTGGTCAGCAGGCGGCCCAGGTCGAAGATCACCACGAAGCCCCCCTTGCCGGCCGAAACGTCGCGGCGCACGACGCCCTGGATGTATTCCGAGCGCCACGGCACGCCGATGTCGGGCGCGCCCTCGATCTGGTCCTCGGAGAACGAGACGACCTCGATCACCCGGTCCGCGATCAGGCCCAGCGACAGCAGGCGGTCCTCCAGCGGCACGTCCAGCACCAGGATGCGCGTGGCGCCGGTCGGCTCGACGGCGGGCAGGCCCAGCTTCAGGCGCAGGTCGATGGTCGGCGTGCCGCGGCCGCGCACGTCGGTCAGGCCCATCAGGTAGTCGGGCCCTTCCGGGATCGCGAACGGCGCCTGGTAGTCGAGGATCTCGCGGACATGGGCCACCGAGACCGCGAAGACCTCGGCGCCCAGACCCAGGGTGACGAACTGGCGATCGACAGCCATCAGGCGTACTCGCGGAAGTCGGCGTCGTCGGCGTCCGGGCCGCCGTTGGTCAGGTCCAGGGCGAAGCCGCCGGCCCGGGCCTGCTGGGCCGCGACCGTCTGGCGGGCCGGAGCCGAGGCGGCCGGCTTGCGCGGCGCCGAAGCGGCGGGGCGCTTGGCCGGCGCGGCCGGGCGAGCCGCCTGGCGACGCGGGGCGGCGCCGGCGGTGTTGGTGCGGAAGTAGGCGATCGAGGCCTGCAGCTCCTCGGCCTGGGCGGCCAGTTCCTCGGAGGTCGCCGACATCTCTTCCGAGGCGCTGGCGTTCTGCTGGGTCACCTTGTCCAGCTGCTGGATGGCCTCGTTGATCTGGGCCGCGCCGATGTCCTGCTCGCGGCAGGCGGCGCTGATCTCGGCCACCAGCTCGGCGGTCTTGCGGATGTTGGGCACCAGGCTGGTCAGCATCTCGCCGGCCGATTGGGCGGCCTTGACCGTGTCGGACGACACCGCGCCGATCTCGGTGGCGGCGGTCTGCGAGCGCTCGGCCAGCTTGCGCACTTCCGAGGCGACCACGGCGAAGCCGCGGCCGTGCTCGCCGGCCCGGGCCGCTTCCACGGCCGCGTTCAGGGCCAGCAGGTCGGTCTGGCGGGCGATCTCCTGCACGATGGTGATCTTCTCGGCGATCGTGCGCATGGCCTCGACGGCGCGGTTGACCGCCTCGCCGCTGACTTCCGCGTCCTTGGCCGACTGGCGGGCGATCTTCTCGGTCTGGGCGGCGTTGTCGGCGTTCTGCTTGATGTTGGAGGCCATCTCCTCCATCGAGGCCGAGGCCTCCTCGGCCGACGAGGCCTGCTCGGTGGCGCCTTGCGACACCTGCTCCGAGGCGGCCGACAGTTCCTGCGAACCGGCCGAGACGTTTTCCGAGGCCGAGATCGCGTCGCCGACCACGCCGCGCAGGCGCTCGATCATCACGTTCACATGGCCCAGCAGGTCGGCGATCTCGTCCTTGGTGGTGATGTCGACGGTCTTGGTCAGGTCGCCCTCGGCCACCGCGCGCACGGCGTCCGAAGCCCGGTTCAGGCCCTTGCTCACCGCCATCGAGATGTAGAGCGCCGCGCCGACCGCGATCAGCAGCGAGACCGCCGCCAGGATGATCAGGCTGGTGCGGACCTTGGCGAAGTCGGCGTCGGCGTTGTCGGTGGCCGCGTCCATCTGGGCCTGCGACAGCTCGACCAGCTCCTGCACCTGGGCGGAGGCTTCGAGGACCGCCTTGCGGCCCTCGCCCATCGAAATGGCCGTGGCCTCGGCGTCGCGATTGGAGGCGGCCAGGGCGTAGACCTGCTCATGCGCGGCGATCATGCGCTCCCAGGCGTCGCCCAGGGCCTGCCACTTGGGCCGGCCCTCGGCGGTGGCCAGGCCTTCGGTCTTGGTCAGCAGGGCGTCGAAGGCCTGCTTCTCCTTGCCGATCGAGGCCTCCAGCGTCTTCACCTCCTCGGGGGTGTCGACCAGGACCATGTTCTTCTCGGCCCGCACCACGTTGAGCATGTGGATGTTCAGCTGCTGGGCCGCCCGCAGGCGCGTGGCCGGGCCGTCGACCAGCGCGTTCATGTCGCGGTTGGTGGACGACAGGCTGTTGATCCCGAACAGGGTGGCCGTGAGCAACAGGGCGATGATCACGCCGAAGGCGAGGCCGAGCTGCAGTTTGATCGTGAAGCGCATGGTCTAGTCCCCTCGACGTAGTCAGGTGGATCGCCGGTCGGCGGTCCTCAGTATTCGGTGAATTCGCGGTCGTCGGCGTCCGGGCCGCCCTGGTTCAGGTCCAGGGCGAAGCCCTGGGCCCGGGCCTGCTGGACGGCGACGGCGCGCGGCGCGGTCTTGCGGGCCGGAGCCCTGGCGGGCGCGGCCGGCTTGGCGGCGGCGCGGGCCGGCAGGCGCACGACCGGGGCCGCCGACTTGCGCGACGCCTGGCCGCCGTTCGACAGGCGGAAATAGGCGATCGAGGTCTGCAGCTCCTCGGCCTGGGCGGCCAGTTCCTCGGAGGTGGCCGACATCTGCTCGGACGCCGAGGCGTTCTGCTGGGTCACCTTGTCCAGCTGCTGGATGGCTTCGTTGATCTGGGCCGCGCCGATGTCCTGCTCGCGGCAGGCGGCGCTGATCTCGGCCACCAGCTCGGCGGTCTTGCGGATGTTGGGCACCAGGGCGGTCAGCATGTCGCCGGCCGACTGGGCGGCCTTGACGGTGTCCGAGGAGACGGCGCCGATCTCGGTGGCGGCGGTCTGCGAGCGCTCGGCCAGCTTGCGCACTTCCGAGGCGACCACGGCGAAGCCGCGGCCGTGCTCGCCGGCCCGGGCCGCTTCCACGGCCGCGTTCAGGGCCAGCAGGTCGGTCTGGCGGGCGATCTCCTGCACGATGGCGATCTTCTCGGCGATCGTGCGCATGGCCTCGACGGCGCGGTTGACCGCTTCACCCGACACCTCGGCCTCGTTGGCCGACTGGCGGGCGATCTTCTCGGTCTGAGCGGCGTTGTCGGCGTTCTGCTTGATGTTGGAGGCCATCTCCTCCATCGAGGCCGAGGCCTCTTCGGCGGACGAGGCCTGCTCGGTGGCGCCTTGCGACACCTGCTCCGAGGCGGCCGACAGTTCCTGCGAACCGGCCGAGACGTTTTCCGAGGCCGAGATCGCGTCGCCGACCACGCCGCGCAGGCGCTCGACCATGCGCTGGAGGGCGATGCCCAGGGTGTCGCGGTCCGACAGCGGCTTGGGGTCGACGGTCAGGTCGCCGTCGGCGATCTGGTCGGCCAGGCCGGCGGTGGCGTTCAGGTTGGCCGTCATCCGGCCGACCGTGTCGATCAGGTCCTTGATCTCGTCGTTCGAGGTGACGCTGGCCGTGACGCTCAGGTCGCCCAGGGCGACGGCTTCGGCGACGTCCGACACCTTGCGCAGGCCGCGGCTGATGGTCGTGGAGATCCACCACGCCGCCGCGCCGGCCAGGATCAGGGCGACCAGCGCCGCGACGATCAGCACGTTGCGCGTCATGGCGTAGGCGCGTTCGGCGGCGTTCTCGGCGGTGACCAGGTGGGTCTGCTGCAGGTCGACCAGCGTGGCGGTGGACTTGCGCAGGGCGGCGGTGATCTGGCTGGACGACGGGGCCTGCGAGAGCTTGGCGGCCTCGTCGGCGTGGTTGTCCATGGCCAGCTTGCGGACCTCGGCCTCGATCGGTGCGTACTGGTCCCAGGCGCCCTGCAGCTCGGCCCACTGGCCCTTGTCGGCGGCGGGGGCCTCGGCGGTCGACTCCGCCAGCTCGGTCTCGAACTCCTTGCGGAACTTCAGGATGTCGGCCTCGTAGCTGCGCATCTTCTCCGGGCTGGTGGCCAGGATCAGGTTCTTCTGCGAGCGCACCATCTCGACGAACGAGGTCTTCAGCCGCTGGGCGGCGGCCAGCTGGTTCACCGGACCGTCGAGCACGGCCTTCAGCGAGCTGTTCAGCGAGCCGAGGCTGGCGACCGCGAAGATCGTCGCGCCCATCAGCATGGCGATGAGCAGACCGAAGGCCAGGCCGAGCTTGAGTTTGATCGTGAAGCGCATGGTGGGATTCCCGCTCAGGACTGGAGCGCGTTGATGGGGGTGACGTTGGCGGTCGACTGACCGCGCGCGGCGAAGATCTGGTCGAGGTCCGGGATGACGATCACGTCGCCGGCCCGCCGGGCCAACAGGCGGATGAAGTCCGACCGCCACTTCAGGCCGACCCGAGGGGCTTCCTCGGTGACGGCCCGGTCGATCGCGGTGACCTCGTGGACCTTGTCCGCGCGCAGGCCGATCAGGGTGGCCTCGCCGTCCAGGTCGTACTCGATGACCACGATGCGGCTGTCGATGGTGGGTTCGGCGACTTCCATGTCGAAGGCGACGCGCAGGTCGACCAGGGGGATGACCCGGCCGCGGAAGTTGATCACGGCGCCGACGAACGGCGGCGCGCCGGGCACGCCGGTCTCGGGCAGCAGGTCCAGCACCTCGCGCACCAGCCCCGCCTCGAGGGCGAAGGTCTCGCCGCGCAGGTCGAAGGTCAGGGCCTCGATGGCTTCAGTGGGGGTTTCGGCGGTCATGTCCGGGCCCTTCATCAGCTGGCGGCGCGCAGTTGCGCGTCCTGGCGTTGGCCGGCGGCCACCAGGTGGGCGATGTCGAGGATCAGGGCCACGCCGCCGTCGCCGAGGATCGTCGCGCCCGAGAAGGCGCCGACATCGGCGTGGAAGGGCGACAGCGCCTTGATGACGGTCTGGTGGTCGCCCAGGATCTGGTCGACCACCAGGCCCACGCGGTCCTGGCCCTGGGCCTGGCCGGTGGAGACCACCACGATCTTCTGGTGGGGATCGGGCTCGAGGCCCGTGGCGAACATCTGGCGCAGGCGGATGAACGGCACCAGCTGGTCGCGCAGGGTGATCAGGCTGCGGCCCGTCGAGCGCACGTCCTGCTCGACCGACAGCTCCACGCACTCCTCGACCGAGGCCAGCGGGATCACGTAGCGGCCGGTCCCGACCCGCACCAGCAGGCCGTCGATGATCGCCAGGGTCAGCGGGATGCGCAGCGAGACGACCGAGCCGGAGCCCGGCGTGCTGGTGATCTCGATCGAGCCGCGCAGGCCCTCGATGGTCTTCTTGACCACGTCCATGCCGACGCCGCGGCCCGACAGGTTGGTGATCGCCGCCGCGGTCGAGAAGCCGGGGGCGAAGATCAGCTGCAGCAGCTCGCTGTCGCTCAGCACCTGGCCGGGCTGGATCAGGCCGTTCTCCTCGGCCTTGGCGCGGACGCGGGCGCGGTCGACGCCGCGGCCGTCGTCGGTGATGGTGATCACCACCTCGGCGCCCGACTGGCGGGCGGCCAGCACGATGTGGCCGGCCTCGGGCTTGCCGGCGGCGCGGCGCTGCTCGGGGGTCTCCAGGCCGTGGTCGGCCGAATTGCGGATCAGGTGGATCAGCGGGTCGGCCAGGCGCTCGATCACCGTCTTGTCCAGCTCGGTGGTCTCGCCCTCGGTCGACAGCTCGATCGTCTTGCCGGTGTCGCGGGCCAGGTCGTGGATCAGGCGACGGAAGCGGCCGAACAGCTGGGCGATCGGCACCATGCGGACCACCATCATGGTGTCGCGCATCTCCGCGGCCAGGCGCTCGATCTCCTCGGCGACGGCGCGCAGGGCGATATCGCTGCTGGAGGCGGCCAGCTGCTTGAGGCGGGACTGGGCGATGACCAGCTCGCCCACGCGGTCCATCATCTCGTCCAGGCGCTCGGCCGGGACGCGCACGGTGTCGCCGCCGGCCTTGCGGCCCTCGTTGGCGGCGGCCTCGACCGGGGTCGCGGCGTCCTGCGCGGCGGGCGCGACTTCCAGGGTCTCGGCGACCGCCTCGGCTTGCGCCGCGGCGTTCAGGTCCTGGATGTCCAGGGTCATGTCGTCGATGACGAAGATGAAGACGTCCTCAATGGCGTCGCGGCCGTGCTTGGTGACCAGGGTCACGTCCCAGGCCAGGTGGCACTCGGTGGGGACCAGGACGTCGAAGTCGGGGACGGCGTCGGTGACGGCGACCACCGCGCACTCGCCCAGCTCGCGCAGCTCGTCCAGCAGCGGCAGGGGACGGGTGCCGTTGACCAGGGCGTCGGCCGGCAGGCTGAAGCGGACGCGCCAGCGGTTCAGGCCGGGCTCCGACGGCGCGGCGGCGGGGGCGGCGCCGGCGGGCTGGCCCGCGGCCTCGACCACGCGGCGCAGTTCGGCCAGCAGGGCCTCGCCGGCCTCGGCCGGGGCGGGACGGCCCTCGGCCAGGGCGCGCATGTGGTCCTGGGCGGCCAGGACCGCGCCGACCAGCTCGGGCGTGGCGGCGACCTCGCCCTTGCGGACGCGGTCGAAGGCGGTTTCGCAGTGGTGGGTGAAGGCGGCCAGGGCGTCGAAACCGAACATGGCCCCCGACCCCTTCAGGGTGTGGAGGCCGCGGAAGACGGCGTCGACCAGGTCTCGATCCCCGGGACGATGCGCCAGGTCGAGCAGCCCCTGCTCGATCTCCTCCAGCAGGTCCTGGGCTTCCTGGCGGAAGGTCTCGATGGGATCGAGGCCGCTCACTTGGCCAGGACCTTCTTGACCACCCGGACCAGCTGTTCGGGGTCGAAGGGCTTGGTCAGCCAGCCGGTCGCGCCGGCGGCCTTGGCCTGCGCCTTGATCTCGGCGTCGGACTCGGTGGTCAGGAACAGGATCGGCACGCCGGCGCCGGCCGGGCGCTGGCGCAGTTCCCGGATCATCTGCAGGCCGTCCATGACCGGCATGTTCAGGTCGGTGACGATCAGATCGAAGCCGCCGGCCGAACCCTTGTCCAGGCCGTCCTGGCCGTTCACCGCCTCGGTGACGGCGTAGCCTTCGCCGCTCAGGGCGATCTTGATCGCCTGACGGATGCTGGCGGAGTCGTCCACGGTGAGGATCGAAGTCATTGGGCGTTCCCTTGCAGCCAGAACTGCGTGCGCTCGGAGGTTTGATCGTCGAGGAAGCCGCCGCGTCGCAGCACTTCCAGTACTGCGCCGCCGGCGGGCTGACGCAACGTAAGGTTACGTCCAGTCTCGGCGGCCTTGCGGCGCGCGGATTCGAGCAGTTGGACGAATGTCAGATCGATTTCGCTGACGCCGTCGATGTCCACGACAACGGGGCCGTCCTGTCCCAAGGCGGCCCCAAGCTCGGCGTGAGCTTGAGAAATACTGGCGACCGTCAGGTCACCGGTAAATGATACCAGGTTGTGTTCGACGCCCGACAATAAATTCAGCCCCCGGAACAAATAAATACCACCGTTATCTGGGATATTTATCTTGTACGGAAGCTTGTGAGAGCGCGATTAAATTAAGGTAAACAGGACAACCTGCGGGGGAGCGACAATTTGTCCCTATCCGCGCGAGGCGGCGACACGACTCGCGCCAGGCGCGTCCCAGCGCCAATTCCTGAGGAAACACCGCGCGTTGCACCGCCGCTCACCGGCGCGGAGGGCGGCGACCAGGGCGTCCCCTTCAGACCGGGGACCGAAGCCGGCGGCGGGGTTCAGGTGGCCGACAGCGCCCATCCCGCTGGTTCGGCGCCTGCTTCGGCGTCCGCCGTGTCGAGACATCAGTAACAGACGCATATACTCGCATGAAACGAGTATCGACAAATAACAACTTACAGTACAAATTCGAAAGGCGTAACCGAGGGCGCGAGCCGCGCCGACCGCACGCACCCTGGGCCCGTGGTCGAGCAAGGATGTGACCGATGAGCGTCTCGGAGTCGAACCTGTCGGATCCGCGCTACGGCTTCGACCTGGTGGTCGCGGTGACCCAGACCAGCGTCAACGCCACGCTCAAGCAGCTGCTCGCGGGCCTGGCCGCCCCCGAGGTCGTCCTCTGCTACGTCTACGACGCCAACGGCGACCTCGTCCCGATCGACTACCAGACGCTGGTGACCGAGGCGAAGGGGGCCGACCCGTTCACGATCCCCCCGGACGCCGACCCGAAGGACCCCCGCCTGGTCAACCTGGCCGCGCTCGGCTTCGTCGGAGGGGTCAAGGCCCGACTGGGCCTGCCGGACATGCCGCTGGCCGACCTGCCGCCGATCGTGACGTTCGGCGCGGGCGCCGGCGCCCCCGTTCGGTTCAACCTGCTCTGCGCCGAATTCCAGATCGTCGGCATCGAGTATATCGGGCCGACGCACATGAAGTGGACCAACACGTCGCAGCCCAGCGGCTCGGGGACGCCCTGGTATTTCTCGGCCAACGTCTCTCTGGACATCACGACGATCGATCCCAACTCCCGGGTCCCGCCCGCCGTACAGCAGCGCATCATCGATCTGCAGCACGCCGCGCCCAACGCCTTCACGATCCAGAAGCTGTTCCTCGACCTGGACACCGCGATCCTGGAAACCGTCCCCCAGATCGAGGGCCTTTCGTCGGGCTCCGTGCTCTGGAACATGATCTCCGCGGTGTTCCTGGGCGCCTATTTCACCCAGCTGAAGCAGAGCGGCGACCCCGTGCTGAGCTACAGCTTCACCGTGACGGCGCCGCGGTCCGCCACCCTGCAGCTGGGCGCGGTGTCGCGGGAGGTCTCGCCCCTCCTGCAGAACGGCCATCCCATCAGCAACCCGACGCCGGCCCAGTCGAACGCCGCGGCCCTGGTCTATGTCGGCTCGCAATCGACCACCGCCCCGACCCCCGTGCCCTTCGCCTGGAACTGGGTGGAGCTGAACGAGGTCGACGCCTTCTCGGGCGTGCAGGCGGTCCGGCGCGATGTCTTCGCCGCTTACCTGGCCCAGCTGGTCAACGCCGAGGTCGGCGCCCTCTGCCTCGACACCAATGTGCACCTGAGCCATTCGGGCGAGAGTTTCACGATCAAGTATTCCACCGCCCCGGCCAGCGCGCCGCGGGGTTTCGCGCCCATCTCCCTGGTCGGCCTGCCCTCTCCCGACGGCTTCAACGACCTGCTGTCGCTGGACTTCGCCTGTCCCCCCTCGCACGACAGTTCCACGAGCGCGAGCCACGCCGTCAGGATCTGGGGCAACTACGACTACGCCCTGACCGGCCGGGTCGGCGTGAGGGGCAACCAGATCCGGATCTGGGTGGAAGCGGTCGCCTCCATGTCCTTCAAGCACACCGAGGGCTTGGCCTCGTTCATCGACCTGCCCTACGCGCCCTACTACGACAAGAAGCTGACGGTGCTCTACACGCTCGGCGTCGACCAGAACGGTCTCCTGCAGGTCACCCAGACCAACGGGACCGTCTCCCACGCCAAGGCATGGGACTTCCACCCCAGGGGCCTGGTCGGCCTGCTCGGCCTCGAGGGCCACCTCAAGGCGGGACTCACCAGCGTCGAGGACAGCCTGGCGGCCTATATCGACAGGGCCTTCACCCGCTACGTCGACGACCTGACCGCCACGATCAACGGCTACCGGGCCTGGGTCTTCCCGGGGAACGAGGCCTTCACGTTCAAGGACCTGTACTTCTCGGACGGCCACGACCTCACGGCGCGGCTGACCTACGTCAACCCCAACTGACGGAGGGCGCGCCATGAGCGGCTACACCATCGCGGCCTCGTCCGAGCTGATGGAGAACTACATCCAGGCGGACGTCCTGCTGCCGCAGGACAAGTTCGTCGCCCTGCAGACCGACGCGGGGGCCTCGCTGCTGTTCTCGCTGGGCACGGGCGGGACGTTCAACCTGACGGTCGAGGCGCCCGGCCAGACCCATGGCTGGCGTCAGGTCGACCTGGGCGGCGCGCTGATCGCCGGCGCCTTCGGCGGCAAGGCCTCGGTCAAGGCGTTCGGCGCGGCCCAGGCGGCGGCGACGGGCGGGGCGGGCGCGCGGATCCACCTGGCCGTGGTGGTCGGCGACGACACCGGCGACCACCTCTATCTCAGCCTGGGCAATTCGGAGTCCGACCTGGGCTGGACCGCCGCCCCGGCCTGGACGGCCGCGCCGTTCGACGCGGTCGACGGCGCCGGCCAGCCGATCGATCCGCCCAGCCCGTTGCGGATCGCCGACGTCCTGATCAGCGAGGCCAGCGACGCCGAATACGTGGTCGTCGATATCCTGCGCGACCCGACCCAGCCCGTGGGCTTCCTGTCGCGCTACTATCTCGATCCCGCCGCCGACGCCGCGCCGAAGTGGCGGCCGCACGACCTGGCCGTCGACATCCAGGCCAAGGACTACGTCTCCCGCCTGGGCCGCGCGGCCCATGCGTTCGGCGTCGACGGGCTCTACACCAAGGGGACGGTCGGGACCTCGGGACAGCTGGTCTACACGCCGCTGTACAACGTCTTCGACCCGTCGCTGCCGGCGCTCCCGTCGCGGCTGAACCTGCCCGGCGGCCTCGTCGCCGACGCGATCGCCGCGGCGCGCAACCCCGACGGCGCCTCCGACCTCTATGTCGCGGCGGCGGGCGGCCTCTACTGGTTCGCCAGCGACAACCAGAGGGACCAGGCGCAGGGCGTGCCGGTCGCCGCCCATCCCCTGCTGTCGGCGGTGCGCGCCCTGCACGCCTACGCCGCCCAGGACGCGGTGACCGTCTGGGGCCTGAACGGCGACGACACCGTCTTCTACCTGACCTGTCCGCTGGGTCGGCAGGCCCAGACGGCGGCGTGGAGCGCCCCGCTGCCGATCCTGACCGGCGTCGACGCGATCTCGCCCTTCGTCGACCGCGCCTACAGCGCCAACACCTTCTTCGCCCACACGGGGGACGGACTGGCCAAGCTGGTCAAGTCGCCGACCACCGGCCTGTGGGCCCGGCGGCCGATCACCCTGCCGCCCCGCGACACGACCCAGGCCTCGGCGGCGATCCACAGCTACACCACCCACCTCCAGGTCACCGACGCCGACGGCCGGCCGGCCCGGAACCTGGCCGTGAGGCTGACCGCGACCAACGTCACCTCGGTCTATATCAACCACCTCTACTACCTGGTCGGCCCCTCGCCCGTGGACGTCCTGACCGACGCCCAGGGCGCGGTGACGATCGTGGAGACGACCACCAGCCTGGCCGGCACGCGGTTCCTGGCCTCGGTCGACGGCCAGCCGGACCTCGCCGTCAACACCCTGGACGCGGCCTGGGCGCGCAACGCCCAGTACACCACCGCCGACAGCCTGCGCTCGGCCCAGATCGTCGATCGCCAGGGGAACAGCCGCGCCTTCATCCCGGCCGGGACCTCGAAGGGCGACCTGGACCGCGTGGCCTATTCCAACCAGTGCCTGGCCAAGGCCTACGCCAAGGTCGCCGCCGCGCCGTTCCCCCTGGCTCGCCCGGCCGCGCTCGCCCCGCCCCCGTCGCGGACGGCGGCCCTGGCGGCGGCGGGGATCGGCGAGGGCATGGCGGTCGACGTCGGCGACCTGTTCGGCTGGCTGGAGTCGGGCGTCGAGGCGGCGATCCAGTTGGTCGAGGACGCCAGCGACGGCGCCTGGCTGTTCGTGGCCACCATCGGCGAGGCGGTCTATCACGGCGTACTCGACGGCGTGGAGGCGGTCGTGGCGGCCGCGACCTGGATCTACCACGCCATCAAGGTGGCCGTCGAAGACGTCATCCTGTTCCTGCAGTTCCTGTTCGAATGGCAGGACATCCTGGTCACCCACCGGGTGCTGAAGAACGTCTTCCTGCGCCTGGCCCAGGCGGCGGTCTCTGAGATCGAGACCTTCAAGGCCGACATCGAGCCGCTGTTCCAGCGGATGCGGAGCGCGCTGGACGGCTGGGCCGACATCCCCGACTTCGACCAGAGCGCCGGGGCGACCCTGGCGTCGAACCCGCCCGTCGCCGGCCTGAACAGCGCCCCCGCCAACCTCGGCGTCCACCACTTCAAGGGCGGCTGCGCCTCCAGTTCCAGCGACCTGTCGCCCGCCACGCCGGCCGAGGCGATCCTGCAGGACCTGATCCATCTGATGGAGGCCGAGGGCGAGACCCTGGCCGCGGCCGTCGACGCCATCCGCACCGACATCCTCGAACAGTTCAGCAGCCTCAGCCTCACCGACATCCTCAAGCGCCTGGTGGCGATCTTCACCGACACGCTCCTGCAGTCGGCCGAGAACGTGCTGGTCACGATGCTGGACGTGCTGGCCCAGCTGGCGGCGGGGGTGGTCGACACCCTGGCCCACCGGCTGCACATCCCGGTTCTGTCCTGGCTGTACAAGGAGCTGACCGGCGACGACCTGTCGTTCCTCGACCTGGTCTGCCTGGTCGCGGCGATCCCGGTCACCCTGGTCTACAAGGCCGCCGCCCGCCGCGCGCCGTTCCCCAGGCACGACGCCTTCACCCAGGGGCTGATCGCGGCGGGCGACCTCGACGCGATCAAGGCCCAGTTCGTCGCCGCGCCCCATCCTGGCCCGAAGGCCGCCGCCCCGGTGCTGGACCAGGACAAGCTCAAGATCTTCGCCTTCGCGACCGGCGTCGGGTCCCTGTTCGGCGGGATCGTCCTGGTCACGGTCGGCAACATCCAGCGCTTCGCGTTCGACGAGGACGCCCCGCCGGGACTGCCCTATCTTGCGACCCTGGCGACGATCGCCGCCCTGGGCAACTTCACCTACGTCTCGCCCAACATCGCCTCGATCATCAACACGTCGACCGACAACGCGGCCGCGGACTTGAACAACATCCTGACCGTGTTGAGCCTCCTCAAGAGCATGGTCGCCATCCGCTACGCGGCCAGCGTCCCGGCCGGCGAGGTGTTCGCCTTCCTGGAGACCTTCCTGAATATCGCCTGGAACCTGCCGGTGATCGCCAACCTGCTCCAGAACCACGGCGCCTTCGACACCACCTACAAGTCCCTGCTGCCCGAGACCGTCGGCAACCTGGCGTTCAACACCGGCGGCATCCTGGAACTGCCGATCGCTATCGCCGAGGACATCAAGGTGAAGGCCGCCCTCGCCGCGACCCAGGCCGCCCTGATGCTCACCTACGGCGGACTCATGGTCGGCGCCGCCAGCATCTACCTGTTCGCGCCGGGGCAGGAGCATTAGGGGGAGGCGCCGCTGTCGGGCCCACCTAAGGGCGGCGCACTGATCCGTTGAATTCAAAGTGTCGGCGCAATTCGCCAACTTAACGCCCCAACCTAACGGCGGCGCAATCAGGCCGCTGACCACCTAACACCGCCGCAACAGGTAGCTTAAGAGCGGTTTCGCTCTAACGCGACGATTGGGCTAGTTGGGCTTGTCAGACCGGAGCAACACCCAGCGCAAGGCGAAGCAGAAGAAACCGGCCGCGATAAACCCGCCCGCCACCTGCGCCAAGTTGCCAAGGAGTTCAGTGATCATGATCTGACGTTACCACCTTCCCTATCTGCAGAAAATCCTCGGCCGATCCTGTTTCAGCGGGCGCTGAGAGATCCAAAGCCCACGTCTGGAGACCGCCCCGGTTACCCACATCAGGTGCTCAGACGACTGGGCGAATGGAACACATGGAGCTGATCCTGCGACTAAACTTCCTACCGTCGCTCACTCGTCGCCTTGCGAAGGCTGCGTGACATCGGGGATCAAACCTTGAGCTAAGGCCCACTCCAGCGAGGACTGAAGCGTGGCGTTGCCTTCGGTCTCGTTGAGCTCCCAAAGTTCCAGGCTTACCTCTCTGGGATAATACCAAGCAGGCTCGGAAGGCTTCGCTGCGAACGCCGCCTCATCGAAATCGATCTTGGCATGCCGGGCCGATATCTCCAGGAAGAGCGGGCTCAGGAGCGCGTCGATCTCGGCGATGTTTCGCGATAGCCAAGCAGACATGCCAGGCGGCATCTCCGCGTCGCCCGCCTGCTCTGCATACCCGCAAGGGCTCGCTTGAGGTCGCAGAATGATCTCCGACGAGGCTTTCGAGCACGCAGTCGAGGAGGAGAGCTACTTCGTCTCGATGACCGACATGATGGTCGGGATGATTTTTATCTTCATCATCCTGCTCATGTATTACGTGCTCCAGTTCAGCACCACGATTTCCCGCTTCGAAGACGTCAATCAAGCGCGCGCCAAGATCGCCGTGGAGCTCAAGGAAGAACTGGAGCGCCGCGGTGTTGCAGTGACCATCGAGGAGAACAGCAGCGTCCTGCGCCTGAAGGACAACGTGCTGTTTGATAGCGGACAGCCGGACGTAAAGCTTGAAGGGCGGCCGAAAGTCGTCTCGCTGGCCGAAAGTCTGCGTGCAGTCTTGCCCTGCTACACCGACCCTTCGCTCGCCGCGACCCGTTCGACAAGAGATTGGGGAGTGAGGGATTTGGAGAGGTCCAGGCGCACGATCCGCCCGACCATCATGGCCTTGAGCTTGGCCGCACCGACCAGCGGTCCGTCGATTAGCTCGGTCAGTCGGCCAACAGGGCTGGGGCCGTAGCGATCGAGATGATCGACCACACGGAAAACGTCCGTTGCGCTGTAGTCCGTAAGCTTCCAGGACTGGACGTCGAGAATGTTGGCGTACCGAAGCTCGGGCTCGAACAAGCCCTGCCTTAGAACAATCCGAAACCGCCAGCCCATCTGCTCGCAGATCGCGCGCACGCACTGGAGCTTGAGCTGATAGTCGAGGTCTCTTAGGGCTCGACGATCGTTCTTGACTTCGATGAGCTCGATCGCGCCGCAGGACAGGTGCCTTACGCAGTCGACGATGTAAGCCCGGGGCCGCCCTTCCACGGTAAATTCCAAGCGGAAGGGCTGGGCGCGATAGTCGACGACCTCCGTATCGACCTCGCTATGCATGAAGAACGCACGTTCATTCATGCTCTCGTAGGGCAATGCTCGGCCGGCCTTCCGGCTGGCATAGACGCCCGTAACCTGATGTCGCCGTCCGGTAACAACCGTCCGGATAGGCGCGCCGGATTCGGTAACCACGAGGGTCGCCAGGACCGTCAGGCATTTCCAGCACCGTGGCTTTTGGCATTCGCAGACAGCCCTGAACAAAGCGTCGTCAAGGGTGGTTCGTCGCTGCGGCGAGGCCGATCCGAAGTGTCCCAAGGTGTAGATGCTCGCTGTCCTCGTGGCTCCAATAGATTTCGAGTTCG
This sequence comes from Caulobacter sp. CCG-8, assembly GCF_037402475.1. Taxonomy (NCBI): domain Bacteria; kingdom Pseudomonadati; phylum Pseudomonadota; class Alphaproteobacteria; order Caulobacterales; family Caulobacteraceae; genus Caulobacter; species Caulobacter sp. CCG-8. The sequence goes on along the minus strand of NZ_JBBEUD010000010.1, from coordinate 79,451 downwards.
CCATCGAGCGCAGCGCGCAGGATGGAGCCCCAGGGCTTCGGTTGATTGCCGATCCCGTGAAACGTTTCCTCTAAGGTGAGGGTCTCGCATTCGCGAGGCGGAAATCGGAGCCGCCGTTTTAGTCGCCCAATCAGGTCCGCCGCTTTGGATCTATCGAGCTGCAATGTGTCGTGCAGGGCCGCTACGTAGGGACTTTTGTTCAGATCCAGCAGCCCACACCGTCGGCGGCCAGGACAAGTGTCGCTGAGGCTGCTTCAAAAACGGCTTCCGTGCCGGCTTTGCCCTTTCTGAGGGGGGCCTGTATGGCCTCGTCAAAGGACAGAGGCTTTGAGCGCCGGCGCGTGGCGTGCCGCTCCAACCTAGGTGTCTGGTAGTTCATGGATCCTCTCCTTCATTTTTCCTCAGGGAGGCGGAGCACAGGCGTGGCGAAGGGTTCGGCGCGACAGGAGCCGTTGACTTCTTCGGCTTGTGAGGAGAGAGTTCCGCTCGCGACCAAGCGAGTTTCGGATTCGCTCCGGAACCGGGCTCCTGGGAGAGTTGGCGCTCTCCCAGACCCAGCTTCTCCGCCCTTGGCGGGTTTTGGCTGATCCTAATCGTTGCTCCTCTAGAGGCCCCGACAGCTCACACGTCTAGGCGTGGCGTTGCTGGCTCGCGCGCAAGGCGTCGCGAGAGGTCGCCGGTGGGTTAACAGTCGAATTCATGTGGAAAATGTGAGTCTATGCAAGATATTATCTTGCTAAACGGATTGATGCACTAAAATGCATCGAGATTAGGTCGCCCCATATTTAGAAAAGACGGGTCAGTTTAGAGCATAGAACAACCCTCATTGATCCATACCGAAATCGCACATACGAGGTGCATGGTGAGCCGTAAGAACAGAAATCGGCAAAAGCAAAAACAAATACTTCGCTGGGCTCAGCAAGGATTGTGTGCAGGCTGCGCGCGCCCCATAGGCCCTCCAGGTCAAGGCGCGCGCCGAGGCCCGCATTATCCGACATTCGACCACGTAGACCCGAGGGCTATTGGCGGGCTTAGGATCCTCGCAAACGGCCTACTCAAGCACCGGCAATGCAATGAAGAGCGCGGCGACCGAACCCCAACGGGGTGCGACCGGATCTGGCAATGGGGCGTGCGAGTGAGATTGGCTGCACCTCGAGCAATCGACTTGTGGGGCGACGCGGTTGCCTCGATCTCACCCGAACTTCCAGCAACACCTCAGCTATCGGCCTGAACCGGTCGAAGATGGCTCACATCCTACCTAGCCGACTTGAGAAAACGGACTCTTAGCTGCTTCTCACCACTCCCGTCTTCGCGCCATCAAAGATCGCGCAAACCCTTGGAAGGCGCTCAGGCCGCGGTTGGGTCTCGACGCATGGATATAAGGCTGAGGATTACAGTTAGGAGCTGTCGACTCTCGGCCGTGTCTTGAAGCAAAGTCTCGCGGACTGCATCAAGATAAGCCGCCTTGAGGAACGACTTTTCTTGGAGACCGAGCCGCGCCCAGCCTACAGCCGACACCTGAAGATTGTCCCGCAATGCCGCGGGTGAGAAATCCCCCTCCGGCAAAGCTTCTACCCAATGGCTCAACCACTCCAGATATCGCCGATCGAGAACATTCAGTCTATAGCGCTTGCGGATTTCGAATATTCGATCCCATTCGTCAGCTTTCGCCTGCGGACTCAGCGATATGACCCATTCCGGAGGCTGGTCGTCGCCGTTCTCAAAGAACCGGCTTCCCCTAAGATCAACGGTGCCGGCAGCGGCGACGTCGTAGGGGTAGTGGCGCTGTACGTCCCCTGCGCCGGATAGCACATCCTTGGACTTCTTATAGTCCATATTGCAGCGCGAACACATCGGCGCGAGATTGTTCAGGTTACCCGCCGCGAATGGATAGATTTTGCGGGAGAGGTAGTGGTCTAGATCTTCCGCGGGCAATTCAGGGTGTTCGAGGTCGTACAGAGCGCAGAACGGACAGACATTGTCCGCCAGCTCATCCCAAATCTGTTTGTAGTGCGCCTTGCGGACACCCAGCTGACCTACCAGCCAGAACAGACGCTCACCAAACACGACAGCAGCGTGTCCGACAGGTTCGGGCAGGTCGGACGTGCGCAGGCAGGCGCCAGTGGCGCACGCCTGGCTAATATCATTCTGGACCGCCAAGGCTTTTCGGGTCGTTACTCGTTCACTTGGCGTGGACTCGCGGTAGGCATCGATTATCGCGAAGAACTCCCTCTCCACGACAGGGCGGTTCGACAGTTCAACGGCATGGTCAGCTGTCACTACATCCCAAGCAGGAGGATCCTGCGTGGCATCGACGGCATCCATGCATGAGGTGAGTGCGGTCACGAACCAGCTGTGAAGCCAGTTGTTGTCGTTTGCCGCTCCCGCTGAATAATAGAACAACATTGGATCAGAGAGAGGTCCGAAGGCGAGCTAGCCGGCCGACCAGCAAGGCTTTTTTGCTGGAGTCTCCCAAAGTCGCAATCGCCGCTTCAAGCTCGTCTGGATCTGTGATCTCGAACATCTTTCCAATCTCGTCTCGCGCAGCGCTGGCGATCGGGGGGGCGATTTCGAAACAAATATCCAGGATTCGGTCAAAGCTGGCACCGAAGGTTTCCTCTTCGGGGATCCGAGCCTGTAGCCGGCCATCTGTGGTCCGGCTCAGTATGCGCACAGAGTCCTTGGGCAAGTCTGAGGGCAGGAAGGGCGCGTGAGTGGTCAGCATAACCTCTTGTCGGCTGCCGTTCGCTGTTTCGGTACGCACGGCTTGAATCCGCTCTGCAAACTTGACGCGCCACTGGGGGTTGAAATGAGACTCAGGTTCGTCGAGTAGAAAAAGCGCGTTGTCATGGTCCACCATGGCGAAGACGCCGAGGATTTGGGCGAGTTGATGCTCGCCGTCAGATAGGGACGCGTAGTCCACTTCATCTTCGCCTGAACGGAAGGTTACCTGTTCAAAACGGAAAATCTTGTCGTCATCCGTTGGTTCGGGGAGTCGACTCGCGAACCGCCGCTCGTTGACGGCTCTGCGGACGCGGTCGCGCGCATCTTTGGACAGAGCGAGATCATTCAGCATGGCGATTTTGTGAAGCGATCGATAGAGATTGAGCGGGCTGGTGAAGAAGAAGTTGAACGCAGCCCGCGTTTGATCATCGACAAGAAAGTCGAGGATATACGTATCCTTCTTCTCATCATAATGCCAAGTGGTGGCAGCTCTCTGGAGTGATTGGATAATAAGATCCAGCTCTTCGGTCAGTTCAACCTGCTTGCTGCGCCCGACCTTTTTCTTGGTCTCCAACGACGCTGTCGGCGCCGCTCCGTGCGCCAGCTGGATGACGCACCGGAACGATGAGATGTCGTTAAGCTTGGGGGCAGCCAGCAACCTGGCACGAACGTCGGCCTCACCGAGCAGAAGATTGGCCAGAAGGACCTCGAAATGCGTTCCGTAGTCGATCAGCATTAGTCGCGGTTCGGGCGCGTCGGTGTCTTTGCGCGCTGTCTTGGCGTTTTTCGCGACCTCGTCGGCGTAGGACGAGCGACTCACAAGGAAGGGAAGGCTTAGAGTTTCGTTTTCTCCCGACGTGTAGCCGACGATAACCGCAGGCAGGAACTTCGGGCCTGCCGTTTCTAGATCAAGTTCAGACCAGTCCCCATCCAGCTTTGTGAACATACGTGGCTGTTGGTCGTCGATAGCGCGAACGATCCGGACGTCAACGACCTCCTCGCCTACCCCGATTTGATACTCGATCGTGAAACGCAATGTATTGTTGGCTGCTTCTCGTTCCTGCGCCTGGCTGGCGACATTCCAAGCCGCTTGGAACGCCTCGGCGACAATCTGCAGGAGCTGAGATTTTCCCGCCCCGTTCGGACCGATCAGGCAGATCGGGTCGAAGCGATCATGGCCTTCGCGGGGCGGCCGCCGCAAAGCAACCCGAAGGCCATCCAGCAGCCCCCCACAGGTCTCGGCGGAATGTATTTCGACGAGAGACAGCTTCATTCGTCGCCCCTGACGAAGACCATTAGACGGCGACGTTCGTCAAACCGCTGCGCTAGGCGCTTAGCGCGCAACTCGGCAAAGATAGCGGTTCGCACATCGTCATAGGCGCCGGTCAAGGCTTCCCGCAAGTCCTCGAAAGAGTATCCGGACGCAGGCCAGACATCATATTTGGCGGACAGCTGGTCGGCGAGGGGCGGGTCATTTGCCTTTGGCGAGCCTCGCTGGGCTACGCGTCGTTTGGGCATCTTCTCTCCCAGCTCAGGTGCATGCTCAGAAAGGGCCACGTCGACATCGTCGTCATTAGGCTTTTGGAGCTCTAGCTGACCGCGAAAGGCGCGGTCATGAAGTCGTCTCGACAGATTGGGCATGAGGTTCGCAGCCGCGTCGACCTCAGTCTCGATCCACGCTAATCGCTCGAACAGCGCATCCAGCCGAGACACGATTTCCGCCTGCTCCTCGAGAGGGGCCAGAGCGATAGAGAAGGCTCTGATCTCGGGAAGGTAAACGGTGGGATGGGCGGTGCCTCGCCCAAGTCGCTTCAGGAGGTCACGCTCGCCCATTAAAAGGTAGGTCAAATAGGCGGGGTTAAGCGCGGGACCGCAAACCCAGGCCGCGAAGTCCTGGCTAGTGGCCATGGGGCGGCCTAGCCGACAGACGTACCCGATCGAAGCTGCTGTCCGACACAGCAAGACGCTGCCCACAGGCAAGATACGCGCCGACGAGTTCTCCAAACCGCTCTCGCTGATCGTCTGAAGCGTATCATTAATAACGCGGCCATGGTGGCTAGCCGCGTCCTTCACCCCAACCCAGGGCACTCCACCGTCCCAATATGCCGGCGTCGCTCGGCTTGGCGTATGGCCAGTTTCCTGTTTCGCCAGCCGAAGCAGGGATTGCCACGACCAACCGTCGGGCAAGGCGGGTTCACGACCATTTATGCGTAGGGCCACGCCGCCTTCGACGACCCGGTCGGTCGCGGCCCGCCCCCCTACGGTCGCTTCGATCTCGGCGGTACGCGCCACAAGATCTGCAGACGACTCCAAAACATTATCGCGGCGCCATTTGCGCGTCAGCTGGCCAGAAAAGGCTGCTCGAAGAACCGCAGCGCGAAGCGTGCGGATCGTTTGCTGCGTCGCCACGATTTCGGCGTTGGCCTGGCTGATCCGGTCGTTCGCCTCTTTGAGGCGCCCGGCGATGCGAATTTGCTCCTGCGGCGGCGCCACCGGGATTCTCAGCGATCCGAACTTCGCGCCGGAGAGCTCCTTGAACGTAGTGCCCCGAGCATGGGAGGTCGCATAGTCGACTGAGGCGAGCAGATAATATCGAACGTATTCCGGCGACATTGCCGCATTCAGGATCAAACTTTTGAAGCCTTGGCTCGTGGCCATCTCGGTTTCTGCGATCACGCAGTATCCGATCGGGGCGCGCGAAGAAAACATCACCGAACTGCGCGGGAGAAGGGTCGCTCCAGAGGACGCGAGCCCGCGGGCACTTAAGGCGCGCCTGCCGCCGCTAATATAGGGCCGTGAATATCCCGACAGATCTGCCGGCGTGATCCACGGCGTGCCGCTAGGATCGAAGTTGCCAGCCACACGCGTGTTGGGCGTGCCGCCGCCGACGACGATACCGATTTCCCGTAAGGCTTTCCAACGCCAAGACGCGGGAACGCGCCAGCGCTCAGTCATCGCGTTCTGCAGCCTCGGTCTGCTTCAGGGTTGCGGCGATCTCGTCCAACGTAGTTATCGCTAGTCGCAGGTGGCTGGACATCGCAGCGGCAATCGCCGCTGGATCAGTCAGATCGTCCTCAGGTGAGGTGCCTGCGTCCTTGAGCCATACAATGTCCAGATCATCGTCGCGTGAAGCGAGGTCTTCGCGGCCGAATTCTCTGAAGCGGGCTCCAGTAGCGTTGGCCGCAAGGCCTTTTCGATCCGACCCGTCGCTCCGCTCGCCATAGAAGGCCAGGAACTCGGCGAGGGCCGCGTCGCGAAGCGGAGCAGATTTGCCGAACGTTGGCATGTTGCTCCTCAGGTCGTAGACCCATGTGCGGCGATCTTCCTGATGCAGCGGCTTAGCTATGAAAAGCACGTTCGTTTTGACCCCGGCCGCGTAGAATATGCCAGCCGGCAGTCGGAGGAGCGTGTGTAGATGGAATTCGTCGAGCATGTAGCGACGAAGGTCCCGAGCCCTGCCGTCCTCAAAGAGAACGTTATCCGGCACGACGATGGCGGCGCGCCCGCCTGGCTTCAGCGCCTTTAGGCAATGCTCGACAAACGGGAGCTGGAAGTTGGATACGGCCGCTGTGAACTCTAGATCGTCTCGCGTCGGCCGGCCACCTGCGGGACCAAACGGCGGATTGGATAGCACTAAATCCGCTGCCTGCAGTTTCAGATGATCTTTAGAGAGAGTATCGCCTAGATAGATTTCGCCCGTGTCGACCTCATGTAGCGTCAGGTTCATGAGCAGAAGGCGGTAAGTGTCGGGCACATTCTCCATAGCCACAAACCTGAGCGGCTTAGGGCGGGGACGCATGCGACTTCCAATAGAGTCCGACGACTGCCGACGCACATACTCATCAGCACCAATCAAAAACCCCCCGGTCCCAGCCGCAGGGTCCTGTACCGTTTCCCCCGGCTGCGGTCGCATAGCAGTAACAACTGCGTCCACCACCACGCGCGGCGTGAAGTATTGCCCCGCACCGCGCTTCGACTCCTCTGCATTCCGCTCCAGAATGCCTTCGTAAATGTCCCCGAAATTGTCCCGGCCATTATCGTACCAAGGCAACTCGTCGATCGCCTCGATCAGGGCCCGAAGATTGTTCTCGTCCCGGACGATCGTAGTCGCATCGGAGAAGACAATGGCAAGGTTGCCCTCTGCACTCGGCGCGGAGCGCAGCCCCTTGAGAATTTCTTTGTAGGCCCCCAGGAGGTCGCCCCCGGGTTGCAGCAGCCTGCTCCAACGGCACGCCACCGGGAGCCTGTCCTCCAGCCCCCGCTCTTGCATCATCTTTAGGAAAATTAGGTATGTAATCTCGTTTACATACTGCTGATATGTGACCCCATCCTTTCTAAGAAGGGTGCAAAGGCGCCAGATGCGGTTGACCAGTGCCGACGACGGATTCACGGCTGCCCCAAACTCAAATTCTTACAACGAAAGCGCCACCATCGTCTAGTTTGCGAGGCCCTCAGACGCAATCGAAAGTCAACTGGCGTAGCTTAGATAGGCGACCACTTGGCTTTCAAACGAAGCGCGCGGTCCAGCCATGGATGGATGGAAAGCAAGTGATGGCCTGTCCCAGCTTCAGCTTCAGCGTGCAGGTGGTTCGCTGCTGCACTTCTCACTTGGATAAGCACCATCGGAGTGTGATGCCCGGCCGCCATTCATGTGGCAGCAGATGCTGCGCCATTCCGCTGCCGCAGGCTGACAAAGTAGTTGAGTTAATCAGCATCGCAACCCTACAAAGAAAAGGTGGTAGCTTCACGGTGGAACGCAGCGTCGGCTTTTAGCTTTGGGGCGATCAGTGGCAAAGGTCACTCGGAAGACATTCCTGACCACGGTAGACGGCACGCCGAAGAAGCGCCTCTTCCTGTCGATCATTAGCGACTACGATCTGCAAACGGGGCTGTGTGAGCTGGTCGATAATGCGATTGACCACTGGCTTTCAAACGGCAAACAAGCGGGCTTCAGGGTTGAGATCACGCTCGACGCTGATCGGCAGTTCATCCAGGTGCGCGACAATGCAGGGGGAGTCGCTGAAGAGGACGCGGAGCTCCTAATTGCCCCCGGTGCGAGCGGCAACCCGTTGGATCACGGATCGATTGGCATCTTCGGGGTTGGCGGCAAACGGGCAGGCGTAGCCTTGGGCGAACTGGTCGAGATCAGGACCCGGCGAGGCGACGGTACTAGCATTCAGATCGACCTCACTAGGGAGTGGGTGGAGAATCCTGACTGGACACTCGACATCTTCCAAATCCCCGACATTGATCCGGGGACCACGACCGTGGACATCACAAAGGTGCGCCAAAGGTTCGACAACGACGACGCAGATATGCTGCTCGATCGTCTGGGCGAAATATACTCTTGGTTCATTAACGCGGGTTGCGAAATCTACCTCAATAAAACCCTGGTCAAACCGATTTCCATCGACGCGTGGGCCTATCCACCGGACTTCTCCCCCAAACACGTGGCTTTCCGAATTGAGCCCTCGCCAGGCAAGTTTCTTGACGTGGACATCACAGGCGGTCTGATCACAGACCGGGTTCCCGAGGGTGAAAACTACGGCGTCTACTTTGAATGCAACAACCGTCTCGTCGTAAAGGAGCTGAAGGTTCGCGAGGTCGGCTACTACGTCCCCTCAGAGGCTGGTGTCCCACACCCGGATGCTTCGCTCGCCCGCGTAGTGGTTAGGTTCACCGGCCCGGCGGAACTCATGCCGTGGAACAGTAGCAAAAGCGGCATCACCTACAGCCATCCTGCGTTCATGACGGTGCGCGGACGAATTATAGACTTCATCAGCTACTTCTCGCAGGTGTCCCGACGTACCAAGCACCAGCGGGACGAGATCATCGCGCAGACCTCTGGCACCATGGAGGAGCTTGACCCTGCTCAGGCGAGCTCCGGGCGAAAAAAGATTCTGCCGCGCCCTCCCAGCACGAAGCTTCCAAGCCGGTTCGAGCAGGTGATGGAAGATAACAGCAAGATTATCCGCGACCAGCCTTGGACCCTCGGCCTCGTCGAGGCCATGGGCCTGGTGGACGTCATCGGTGATCAACGGCGGTTCAAGACCAGAAACCGTGCAGCTTTGATGCTGCTCGACAGTAACTTCGAGATCGCCCTCAAGGAATTTATCGTCCATCGGAAGGATTTATTTCCGGCACACAAGTACACCAATTCCTTTTTGGCAAACTTGATGACCAGTCGGACTAACGTCATCAAGGACGTAGCTTCCAAAGTCACCCTACCGCAGACGCTACTGACCAAGGTCAGCCACTACTACGACCTGCGGAACAATCTCACCCACCAACGGGCAACGGTGGAGGTGTCCGATAGCGACGTGGAGGACTACCGGAAAGTCATCCAACGAGTGCTGCGGACTTTGTTCAGATTGAAATTTCCCACCGACTGAATAGGCGCAGACCCCGGTCTCTCCACAACGTAAGAGCGGCCGTGCCTGACCTATCTGAATGCCTGGAGCTTGGCTGCTAGCAATGACCCGTACGGACGCCCCTAGCCGAGTAATGCGACTGCGCCTCATTATCTACAGCGTTAAGTTGTCATTGGGGCGGTCTTAGGTGGTCGCGACAAGCCGCCTGGCGGCCCGGAAGGGACTCGAACCCCTGACCTTCGCTTTAGGAAGGCTGAGGGGCCACTGCCGAAAGGCCATATCCAGTAATGAGTTGCGAGTGTAACGGCGGCGGCGGTTCGGGACTATTTCGGGATCGAAGGCGCGTCTTTAGCGCCCTGCTCACATTTCGACTTACCAAGGCGAGCAATCACTGCAACGCTGAACGCATGCATTGAGTCGCCAAGTGGGGCAGGCGGATGACTGCGGAAATCGCTATACTGAATCGGTCGGCCGTAGCGCTGGCGGCTGATAGCGCTGGTACGATTGGCCAAGGCGGTAGCGCCAAGATCTACAACGGATTTAATAAGATTTTTGAGCTGAGCGAGCATGAGCCGATCGGCATCATGATCTATGGCAATCTTGACTACATGGGACTTCCGCTTGAAGCCTTGATCAAGCGGTACAGAAAGCGGCTTGGACGCAAGTCATTTCCACACGTCAAGGATTATCTGAAGGACTTCGTGAAATTTCTTTCTCTTGAGGTCCCGGCAAACAGCAACGAACAACTCAAAAATGAGTTTAATATTCTTTACCAATACTTTGGCTACATATTTCGCCGTGTGGAGGAAAAAATATTCTCCGACATTAAAAGTCGCGGTAAGTATCTCGAGAGCAAGATAAATGAGTCGATAAAGACTATTGTCGACGCCGAATTGATTGCGAGAAAATCGGAACCTACAATTAAGGGTTTTTTCTCTAAGCTACCGAAAGGTGCGTCAACCGCATGGCAACCCCTTGTTGAGAGCGCCTTGGGGGCACACTTTTCAAGTTACAAGCTTAATAAGGCGAATCGCACGGCACTAGTGACCTGCGGATTGCTTTCCCTTCAAAAGGGACCACTTTCCGGAACTAGAACTGGCATTGTGGTTACGGGCTTTGGAAAGGACGAGTACTGCCCGTCACTTGAGGCAATCGAAATCGACGGGATGGTCTTCGGTCGATTGAAGTCCGTCACTCTCAAACAAATTGACATCGACAGAGGCGGCCCCGTCGCTGAGATGATCGGCTTCGCGCAGGACGACATGGTGTCCACGTTTCTGAACGGCGTCGACCCGCGCTACGAACAATACGTGGACGAGAGCCTCGGCCAGTTGTTTGCCGAAATTGTCGAGAAGGCGACCGGGGCCTCTGGCGGCACCGCGCCGACGGCACCGGCGCTTACGTTGGTTCATGGCTTTTTCGATCACGTGAGGACGCAACTGGCCACGAAACTGCTCGAATATCGGAACAAGACATTCATGACGCCGATTGTGGAAATGATCCGCTTTATGCCGACGCAGGAACTCGCAACGCTGGCCGCCTCAATGATCGAGATCACATCGTTGAAGCGGCGTGTTACAAGGGATCGCGAAACGGTTGGCGGCGAGATCGATGTCGCCGTCATTTCGAAGGCGGAGGGATTTGTATGGATCAAGCGGAAGCACTATTTTCCACCCGATCTTAACCCTCGGTTCTTTAAAAGATTGCAGCGCGAAGCCGATGGAGCTTAGACATGAGCGTCGTTGAGAGAGAGCGCCCGGAGGAGACCATGCCGGTCACTAGCGAAAAAATGCTCGATATCGTCGGGTACCGCGAAGAGACCCCGGCCCAAGCGGCCGAGCGGGACATCCGCGACATCCTTGAGAGCTTTCAGGGCGACTTGGCTAAGGTTGCGTCCACCCTCGTGTGCGGCGCTTTCTCTCGCTGATTTTCTGAGATTCCGTCGCAATATCGTTTGAACGCGACGGTGGAGAGTTTTGGCCGCCGCATCCTCCACGAGAGAACCTTGGGCGTTAGCGCAGGCGAATGCATGGGCGCGCGTCTTACAGGCTGAGCCTGACACTCTCGATCCCCCCGTAGGTCCGATTGCCGGACTACCGCTTTCGGGCGCTTTTCGCTTGCGATGCGCGGCTCTCTTGAGGGGGGCTTTCCTCCAATGCTGATCGCAAATCTGCCTCGAGGGCGTGAGCGTACCTCAATGTCGACTTGATATCCGCATGCCCCAAGAGCTGCTGCGTCAGCTTCAGGTTCCCCGTCTTCCCCAACATCATCGTGCCGGCATGGTGGCGGGCGCCGTGGATGACGCGGGCCATGTTGATGCCAGCGCGCTTGGCGGCTGACCGGAGCCTGGCCTGAAGGCCGTAGTAAGACAGCGGCTCCAGGATGATCTTCTCCGGCCGCTTGCCACACGCCGGGAGCACGATCTCTTCGAACCAGATCGTCTCCAGGTCCGCGGCCTGGGCGCGACCGACGCGGGCAGCGACGTCACGGGCGTCATCCTCGCGCAGCGGTAGGAGCATCACGCCACGCTTGCGCTTGTTGATCGCCAGGCGCGGCCCGGCGAACTCGTCGGCTGGGAGATAGGCGGCCGGCGCGAAGAACAGTTCGTTGAGGCGCAGGCCGTAGCGCAAGAGGTACTCCAAAGCTTGGCCGGCGACGGGATCGCACTGGCCGATCCAAGCCGCGCGCTGGTCGGCGGTGTAGAGCCGGATCTCCGGTTCCGGCTCGGCGAGGGTCAGCGCCTTCCAGTCGATCTTGGCGATCGGCTTGACCTCCCAGACCGTCTCGGCCCGCCGCAGGATCCGGCGAAGCGGGCTGATGATGTCGGCGTTCACCGTAGCGTTCGCGACCGGGTAGCGCTTGGCCGGCTTGCCCGGCTTATCCGGCGCCTTCTGGTAGGTCTCCCCTCGCCTCTTCTCGATCGCGACCGACACCTTGCGGGTGTTGATGTCGACCAGACGGGTATCCTTGCCCATAAGGCGCAGCAGGGTCTCCAGGCGGCGCTCGACGTCCTTGGCGGTGCGGAGGTGCTTGCCGACCTCTTCCCACCATTGGCCCGCGCCCTGGTCGAGCGTCATGCCGGCCTGGTCGTCGTGGAGACCGAGGGCGACCTCGCCCCGGATATGCCGCTCGACGGCTTCCGCCTTGCGCAGCGTCTCGACGCCCGTCGAGCCAGTGTAGCGCTTGCCCTTGTAGCGGAAGTCGTACTGGTAGAACCGGGACTTGGCGGGCTTGTAGACGCTCATGGCCTACGCTCGCCGCTTGGCGGCCCCGGCGCGTTTTGAGAAAGGCACGACGCGGCCATGCCCTGGCGGACTGGTCGGCTTCGGCTTTCTCTGGCGCTCAGGCGCATCGGGTCCTTCCAGGAGATAGGCGCGGAGATCGGCCTCGGTCCAACTGCGCAAACGCCCGCGGCGGACAGCCCTGATGATCCCCTGATCAGTCATCTCATTCAGGGTGTCGGCGTCAAGGCCGACGAGCTTGGCTGCGACCTTCGCGCACGCCAGGGCGCCCTCGGAAAACACCTCGCGAAAGCGCTCCTCGGTGATCGGGCCAAGTTGGCGGGCGGCGCTCACGTGCAGGCCTCGCAGGCGGGTTTCAGGACCCGGCCATGACCTGGGCCAGATCGACGAGGACTCGCCGCTGATCCGTCGAGAGCTTTCGATAAGCCTTCACCAGTTCCGCTGCGCCGTTCAGGACCAAGAAGTCCCCGAACTCCGACAGCACCGACAGATCCGCTCCGGCCTCCTCCAGGTCCGCGAAGAAGGTCCCTACCGGCACCCCAAGCGCCTGAGCGATAGCGAACAGCTTGGACGCGCTCACGCGGTTGCTGCCCAGCTCGTACTTCTGGACCTGTTGAAAGGACACGCCGATCGCCGGCGCCAGTTCGTCCTGCGACATGCCGATCGCGCGTCGCCTGGCCCGGATCAGCTTGCCGACGTGTACGTCGATCGGATCGGGAGCCTCTGCGGGCGGCTTGGACATTGGCTTCCTCCGCGTTCAGCCAAAGCGGCAGCACTAGCATACCACTCGCGGGAATCGTGCGAGCTTGGCTGTTATGAAGCCGAAAAGCGAAAAGTGGCTGCTTGGTCTTGGCTTGGCCTACGTGCTGGTCATGCCTGTCATGATTAGCGCGGTAGTCGGGTGGAAGGATCTCCCCTCCTTGATGCACGCGCTCGGGAGCCAGACCGCCGCCGCTTGGACGCAAGCGATCGGGAGTGTGTTGGCGATCGCTGGTGCAATTTATATCGGGCGTGAGCAGGCACGCCACGCCGCCACGATTGCCGAGAAGCAAGCCAAACACGCGACAGATCAGCGGAACGAGGCACTTGCGATACCGGTCTACGCAGCCTCGTGGGCAGTGGGTACCGCGAGACAGTTCGTCCTCAGCCTCACAGAGGCGGGCCCTAAGGTTAGCGTTGAAGAAGTAAAAGGTGTCGCAGCCTATGTAGATGTCTGCGCAGGCTTTCTGCGTGAAATCCGCCTTGAGACGATGCCGTCGAGAGGCGCATCTCACGCTCTTATGCAGGCTCGCATTTCGGTCGCGGGCACTCTGCAAATTTTGAGTACCGATTTCAGTCTGACCGACGAACAGTTGTCGGCTCTTCGCGAAGTCTGGGACACACTCGGCGACGCTGAAGTGGAGTTGCTGGACGAGGCGATGGCAACCAAGTATGGCATTCCCTACGAGATTTAGCTGCCCCCGACCACTGAGGCGATGCTGGCCTGTCACGCCGCCCTCGCCGCTTCTGCGTAGACCCTAGCCTTCACGGCATGGTGACCGCTGAGCCAGAGGAAAGTGAGCCGCTCCCGGCCATTGACCGCCTGAGCAGCCGACAGGTAGCCGCTGGCGGCCTCCTCGCTTTCGTCGGCGAGTTCGGCCAGCCGCTGGCGCGGCAAATCCCTGACGTCGATCTGCATCCGGGCGAGGAACTCGATCTCGCGCTCGATGCGCTGATCGACGGTCAGGGGATCACACACCATTAGACCCACCCCACCCGCTTCTCGGCCTTCGAGACGAACTCGCCGCAGAAATCGTCATGGCCGGTCTGGGGCCAATAGGCCTGACCTCTGCCAAACGAGGGCTCGTCGTGAGGAACGAGGAAGGGGGTAGGTGCCTTGCGGCGACACTCGCCCGGCACCGAGAACGGCTCGTCCTCCGACGAACCGTCGTTGCCGTCGATCCAGAATTTGCACTGGGCGCACTTCATCTCAGCTCCGATTTCCGATGTGAAAGCCGCGGCAGTAGCGGCAGCGATAGACGCCGCCCTTGGACTTGCGGGCGCGAGTTCGGCGAAAGACGCGGTGAGCGATGGCACCGTTCGGATAGGCGATAGGTCACCCGCACGGCCCGGCAAGACCGCAACGCCCGCTACTATGAGGGCAAGAAGGAGCGTCTTAAAGCGTCTGAAAAGCGTCTTATTAAGACGTCTTACGAAACGCCCCCTTCCCCCAGACCCCCTACCCCTGACCCTACCCCCCTTAGTCCCCCTAAGGGGGACAGTTCCCCCCTTCCCGAAAGCCAATCGGACAGCTCGTCCGGCACGACGGTGGCCACCTGGGTCGAGGAGATCTGGAAATCCACGCCGAGGAAGGGCCGAGAGCGCTCGAGCCAGAAGGACCTGCAGCGAGCGTTGGCCGCCGCAGTCCGGCGAGGCCACCGCCCGGAGGCGATCGCCGCGGCGCTCAGGGCCTACTACGCCTCGCCGGATGCCACGAAGGACGGCGGCGAGTTCGCCAGGGGCGTCCATCGGCTGATCCAGGAGGACCGCTGGGCGACTTGGGCGCCAACGATCAAGGCCGCCGTGGCGAGCGATCCGTCGAGTTGGTCGGAAGAACGCTGGGCGACGACGGTGCGTCGCTGGCGCGAGACCGGACACTGGCCGGGCGGAATCGGTCCGCCGCCCGACCAGCCCGGGTCGCTGGCGCCTGCTCAGGCTCCGCCGCTACTGCGGGTGATCGCATGAGACTTGGAACTCATCGGGACGCGATACCGACGCGACCAGGTTGCGGTCACGGCCAGAGTCTAGCCATAGTGGCGTCATGGTCCAGCTTGGAACCCTCCGGGCGAGATTCGTCGCCGTTCTTCGCCAGCACCCGCTTGGATCGACGCTCCTTGGATTTTTGGTATTCGCGGCGAACTGGGACACGATCGGAGGTGTCGTCGAACAGACAACCCCTTGGGAGCTTCCGAAGCTCGACGATATCGCAAGCGCGCTCCTCGGCCCCGTCATCAGCATCTTCCCATGGTGGGGGTGGGTATTGATAGCGATCAGCTGCCTAGCGATAGCCGTAACCTTTGCCTTCGAAATGCTGGCGACGAACTCCAGACTCTTGAAGGCGAACGCGGTCAGATTGGATGACCTTAGCGCGGCAGTGGCCAAGCTTGATCAACGGGGCGAAGCAGTCGCGTCGTTTATCGCTCAGCAAGTTGAGCAAACGGTTCGAGAGGAGGCACTTCGTCTAATCGATGAGCTTCAGGCGTTCTACGACCAACAGGAGGGCGAACTGGTCATTAGAACTCAGAATTTTTCCTCCACCAGAATCGTAGAAATACGCAAACGATTGAATGCGCTGGGCTACGGGCAGGACGAAATCACCCGTCTGCAAACCGAGAGCGCCGAAAGAATTAGAAGTGACGCACAATTTTTCATCCTCAACGAGAACGACCGGTATCCGTGGCGTGCGGGTGAGGCCAAGCGAATGTGGCACGTCAGAGAAGCGCAGCTCGACGTGTTTCGGCAGCTCGCGACCAAGGAACGGCGCGCTCCCGCTGACCCCATTGCCCTCTTGAGCAAGCTGAACGAGTAGGTAGCGAGCCTGGCCTTGGAAGTAGCTAGAGCTGACCTAAGCCAGAGAGGCCCTATGATCGCCCGCAGATTCGGCATTGGCCTTGCATTTGTTGTCGTCTCCGCCGTGCCTGCCCTTGCCGATCCCTGCACGGCGCCGGTCGACAACTACAAGGCAGGCCAGAAGATCACGGGCGTCGTCTGGTACGCCGGCGACGGCGACAGCCTGTGCGTAGGCCCGTCTCCGAAGCCCAGCACCTGGGTCGAGATCCGCGAGGCCCGGTGGTTTGCGCCGGAGCTGCATGAGCCCGGCGGTCGCCAAGCCAAGGCGGTGATGGACCGCCTCGTCGGTCACCACGCCATCTGCACCGTCGAGCGCGGCCACAACGGCTCGACCCGCAGCTATGATCGGGTGATCGCCGCCTGCAGCGTGGACGGCCAGCCGATCGGTAAGATCATGGCGCGGGCGGGGATCGAGCCGGGCGGCCGGGGGCGATAGCCAAGCGCCAGAGATTCCATAGGTTGAAATTAGCTTGAAACTCCACCTTTAGAGTCGCAACAGTAAAGCTTCGGTAACCACACCTGGGGAGGGGTGAATGAACCGAAGCCTGCTGGGCGCCACCCTCATGGCGTCACTATTGTTTGTTGGGCCCGCGTTCTCGGCCTCCAAGCTCACCGACAGCCAGATCAAAGCGGCGATCATCAGACAGTCGATCGCGGCTTACCCTGGCAACTGTCCGTGCCCGTACAACGCCGCCAGCAACGGCAGTTCGTGCGGCCGGCGCAGCGCTTGGAGCCGCGCAGGAGGCTACGCGCCCCTCTGCTATCCGTCTGACGTCACCAAGGCCGACGTCGCCCAGTACCGTCAAAATCACTAGGGAGGCAGCAATGCTCAAGCACGCCATCATCGGCGCGGCTATCGCGCTCGTCGGCTTCGCCACCGCCGATGCTCAAGACCATTATGTTCGAGGCTACACGCGGTCGAATGGGACGTACGTCGCCCCGCACTACCAAACGAACCCCAACTCGACGACGAGCGACAACTACTCGACCCGGGGAAACACCAACCCGTACACCGGCCGACCTGGGACGAAGCCGGACACCCGTCCGGCCTACGGGTACGGATCGACCGATAGCTCCAACACGAACACCAATTCCAACTCCGGCTATGGCTACGGCTCGAGCTACGGCTCCAGCACATCGAGCACATCGAGCACCACAAGCGGACGCTCTTCGAGTTCATGCACGTCGATTTACGGCTGCTGAGGAGCTGCCCGCGCCTGCCAGCGCGATGACAAGTAAAATGGTCCTGCCGCTTCGATCAGCGAACTCGTCGATCGGCAGGACCAGACCATGCGCCCGATCGACGAACTCCAGGCCCTAAATCCTGCCGACCCTGTCGAAGCTCAGGAGGCCATCGACGAGGCGATCGCCGCCAATCAGCAGATCGACACCCAGGTGCGTATCGACCTCGGCCGTCGGGCTGCCCAGCGCACGGCGATCTCGCCAGGCGCCATTCGACTGGCGAAGCGTCCGTAATGGGTCGTCCCTCCGAGTTCAGTCAGGAGATCGCGGACACGATCTGCGAGGGCATCGCGAACGGCGATAGCCTGCGTGCGATATGCGAGAGCGAGGACATGCCGGATCGCGCGACTGTGTTCCGCTGGCTGGCCAGCCCTCGCTACCGAGACTTTCGCGACCAATACGCGTGCGCGCGCGAGTTCTCGGGCGACGCCGATGCAGACGACGTGGCGCACTACGCCCGGCAGGCGGCGGAAGGCAAGATCGAGCCCGCCGCCGCGACAGCCGCGATCAACGGAC
Source organism: Caulobacter sp. CCG-8 (assembly GCF_037402475.1). Taxonomy (NCBI): domain Bacteria; kingdom Pseudomonadati; phylum Pseudomonadota; class Alphaproteobacteria; order Caulobacterales; family Caulobacteraceae; genus Caulobacter; species Caulobacter sp. CCG-8. The sequence continues at coordinate 61,747 of NZ_JBBEUD010000010.1, read as the reverse complement.
TGAAATGGTCCGCCGGGAAGCGCCGGCCCAAGGTCTACGGCGAGAAGGTCGCATTGGTCGGCGGTGACCCAGAGGCCGGTGATCAGCCCATCCAGACAGCCGTCGATGTTTCCAACCTCACGCTCGACCAGCTTCGCGCCCTGGCGGCTATCCCGATCAGCAAATGACGACCGCGACCGTCGATCCGCGCCAGGCCGCTATCGCCGCGCGACGCCGCCTGGCCAAGGAGTCGTTGGCCGACTTCGCCTGCATGGTGGACATCCCGACGGCGCCGATCACCGACGCGGAGGATGAAGACGCCTTCAGCGTCATGCGCCTCGACAAGGGCCTGGCCGCGCATCACGCCCTGCTCTGCACCGAGCTGCAGGATCTCGCCGACGGCAAGACACCGAACCTGATGGTGCTCATGCCGCCCGGCTCGGCGAAGTCCACCTACGTGGATGTGGTCTTCATCCCCTGGTTCATGGCGCGCTTTCCCCGGCGCAACGTGATCCTCGCCAGCTACGCGGCCAACATCGCCCGCAAGCAGGGCCGCCGGGCCCGGCAACTGGTCAACTCGTCGGCCTTCTCGTCGCTGTTCCCCGGCGTGGCGCTCTCAGGCCACGCCAAGGCCGCTGACGAGTGGTCGCTGACCACGGGCGGCGAGTACATGGCCGGCGGCCTGCTCGGCGGCCTGACCGGCAACCGTGGCGCCTTGGGCGTGCTCGATGATCCGGTCGCCGGCCGCGAGGAGGCCGAGAGCGAGACGATCAGGCAGAAGACGTGGGACGCCTACGTCGATGACTTCTGCTCGCGCCTGATCCCTGGCTCGCCTCAAGTGCTCATCCTGACCCGCTGGCATCAAGACGACGTGGCCGGACGTATCCTGCCCGAGACCTGGAACGGCGAGAGCGGCTGGTTCGATGGACGCGACGGCCGGCGCTGGAAGGTGCTCTGCCTCCCCGCCCTGGCCGAGAAACCCGACGACCCGCTCGGCCGGGCGAAGGGCGAGAGCTTGTGGCCGGAGTGGTTCGGGCGCCAGAGCGGCGACCCGATGGATCACTGGCGACCCTTCCAGCGCAACCTGCGCACCTGGTCGAGCCTGTACCAACAGCGGCCCAGCCCCGAAGAGGGCACCTATTTCCAGCGCGGGTGGTTCAAGCGCTTCACCGAGGAGACGCTTCCGCGTTCGCTGCGCTACTTCGGGACCAGCGACTATGCCGTGACCGAGGGCGGCGGCGACAACACGGTCCTTCGCGTCTGGGCGGTCGACAGCGCTGATCCGCCGAACATCTACCTGGTGGACGGCTGGCGCGGCCAGACGACGTCGGACGTGTGGATCGAGACGCAGATCGACCTGATCGAGCGCTATCGCCACAAAGGCGGAATCCAGCGCTGGGTGGGCGAGGCCGGCGTGATCCAGAAGGCGATCGAGCCGATGCTGATCCGCCGCCTTCGTGAGCGTCGGGTCTCCTGCCGCCTTGAATGGCTGCCCAGCGCCGTCGACAAGCCAACCCGCGCCCGTGGCGCCCAGGCCCTTGCCCGAGAGGGTCGCGTGTTCGTGCGAGATGACGCCGACGGCGACTGCTTCCTCGACGAGGCTGCGCTGTTCCCGGCCGGCAAGTTCGACGACGACGTCGACAACCTGTCCCTTATGGGCCGGATCATCGACACGATCTCCGGGCCGGCGAGGAAAGAGCGTCCTACGCACGCGGAAGATTTCAGCCCGTTTGCTTAAGTCCGTTTACGACCCGTTGCGGACGTTGGGCGGCCCTCCTGACCCCTCTCTCATAGAGAGAGGGAGGGGCCCATGGCGAAGCCATGGGAGGGTGAGAGGTTACACTCTCACCGAATGAAACGCGGCTGTTCAGCCGGTCTTCGGATAGTTGCCCGATCCACGCTGGCGGCCCTGGTGAGCCTCTGTCGGAGTCTCGAAAGCGCGGCTCAGCGGCTCTGGATTTACCGGCCAGCGGTGAAACCTCTCACCCTCCCACCGCTTCGCGGCGGGCCCCTCCCTCTCTCTATGAGAGAGGGGTTTGCACGGCGTCCGCCATCCACCCATCTCCGCCGTTCTATCAGTCTGCTATAGGGAGCGTGTCACTACCTAAAACGGGCGTTACTACGGCTTCGCCCCCCGAGGGATACGACCGGCGCTCCCAATGTGCGTTGGGAGCGCCTTGCGCCTTCCACCCTCACCGGACTTTCAGCGGTCCCGGCGGAATGCTGGTCAGATAGTCACGGATCGCCTCGACCGTGGCGGTCGCCCGGGTGCCCGTTGTCGGGCTGCGAGTCAGCCCGATGTGACCGACTTCGGTATCTTCGAGGTAGGCGATAATCTCATCATCCGGGTCGCCACGCCTTAGTCGTCCTACGACTTGGAGCAGATAACCGTCATATTCGTCGGCGCAGGCCCCGCCGTCCTGCCAGTCACCATCGCTCAGCTCGCGGAGGCCGATTGGGTCCCAAAGTGACCATCCAATTTCCCGCAGACGGGACAGCTTAACTTTCGGAAAGTCGCTCATAGGAGGACAATGCCGTCGGTGGGCGATGTCTTCAATCCACCCATCCCGGTCATAACCACCGTCCGCTTCCTGTCTTCGTGGGAAAATAGGGCTTGCCGCTTCGATCTCGCGCGAGCCTGCCATGTCGCCCAAAATCCCTGACGCTCCGAAGGTGTTCGCGCCTCCGCCGCCCCCGACAGTGAACCAGGCGACGATCGAGGCCGAGAAGAACGACGCCAGCCTGCGTCGCCAGGGGCGCGCGGCGACCTTCAAGTCCGACCCGCTGTCGCGCTCGACCGGTGGCTTCGCCGTCAAGCAGCTGATGGGGCAAGGCGGGTGGCGGCCGATGAGGTGAAGCTGGCTGGCACAGCGCTCGACATGGTGCTCGATAGCCGCGCCCAGCAGCTCGCCGACGTGTTCGAGGACTTTGGCCGGTATTCGAAGGCCGAGCGCGCAATCTCCTACACCGGCGAGAAGATGGGACTCGTCTCGGGCATGTCGCTCTGGAACGCGGGCATGAAGCAGTTCGTGGGGCTCATCACCCAGGCGCGACGCTGAAGGCCCTGATCGAAGGCCCGTCTCCCGCGGAGGCTCGGCGCTTGGCGTTCCTCGGCATCGACGAGGATATGGGCCAGCGCATCGCCAAGCAGTTCAAGAAGCACGGCGACAAGGGAGGCGGAGTGTGGCTGGCCAACACCGCCGATTGGACCGACGCGGAAGCCGCGGCGGCTTATCGGGGCGCCCTGGCCAAGGAGGTCGATCTGATCATCGCCACGCCGGGCCAGGAAAAGCCGCTGTGGATGTCGAGCGAGCTGGGCAAGACCATCGGCCAGTTCAAGACCTTCACCTTCTCGTCGATGTCGCGGGTGATGCTGAACGGCCTCCAGCAGCGGGACGCCAATGCGCTGCAAGGCTTCGTGGCGGCCGTGGCGCTAGGCATGCTGGCCTATCAGGTGAAGTCGTCCGTGGCGGGCAGGAACACGTCCGACGATCCGAGGAAATGGATTTCCGAGGGCCTGGATCAGTCGGGGACGCTCGGCTGGCTGTTCGAGGCCAACAACATCGCCGAGAAGGTGACGCGCGGCCGGGTCGGGATCAACGCGGCCATGGGCGTGGCGCCCTCATCACGCTACGCCGACCGCGATATCACCGACACCTTGCTCGGCCCTTCCGTCGGCACGGTCAACGATGCGGCGAACCTCGTCGGCTCCGCGTCCGAAGGGAAGCTCTCCCGATCCGACCTGCACAAGGCGCGCCGCCTATTGCCGTTTCAGAACCTGTTCTACCTGCGCTGGCTTTTCGACCATGCCGAGGATAGCGCTGGCGACGCGGCGGGCCTTCCGGAGGCTCCGGCGCGGTAAAATCTCCCTAGCCGCTTCGATCTCTGGCGGCTCGGAGACTGAGCCATGACGATCGGCAGCGGCAAGCAGAACAGCGCCTTTCCGGCGGAAGACTTCTATCCAGTCACGCCCGACAATGCCAACGACCTGGCGGTCTTCACCCGAGCCATCTGCCTAGCCGTCGGCGGCGACGTGAAGGTCCACAAGCTCGACGGCACGGCTGTCACGCTGACGCTCCCGGCCGGCGTCATCCCGATCCGCGTGCGGCGCATTTGGTCGATCGGCACCACGGCTACCGGCATCACGGCGCTGGTCTGATGTTTCTGGGGCTAGGCCTCTCCCTGACCGCTCCTTGCAGTCGACCTGCTCAAATCCCGCCCTGGGCTGCGTTCAAGGCCATCGCGACGCAGGTCGTCTACGCCTCGAACGCAGCCTCGAACGGCTACGGGCTGGGCAACGACACGACCGGCGATGGGTCCAGGGCGACTCCATACGCCACGGCAGGCAAGGCTAGCACGGTGGCGGCCGATGGCGCCGCGATTGAGGTCAACCCGTCCGGCATCCCGTATGCCGAGAGCCTGCGACCGTCCTCGTCCAAGGCGTGGTTCATCGGCTGCGACACCTCTGTCGGCGCGGGTGAGATCGTCTTCCAAGCCGCCACGGCGGTTGCTCAAGCCGTCATTCTCGACGCCTCGGTCAAACGCCGGGTGTTCTACGGCGCGGTGTTCGATGGGACCGGCACGACCTCGGGCCGGGGTATCGCCGGCAACGTCACCGGGGCGGTCGAGTACTACAAGGGCGGCTTTCGCAACTGCACCGGCTTTGGCCACGTCACCCCGACGGGCACGGGCAGCGATCTCCAGTTCTACGGCGTCAACGTCGAGAGCACCGTTCACTTCTTCATGTCCGGCACGGGCGGCAACTACGCCAACTGGAAGGCGTGGTACTGCACCTTCGCGCAGGACAACCAGGTTCTCACCGGATCGTCGAGCGGTGTCTTCACGACCGTCTCCGTTCGCTACAGCACCTTCACCGGCCACGTCTCGGGCACCGGCTTTGGCCTGAACTTCAACGGCGACACCGTCGGAACGATCGACTTCTCCGACAACTATGGATCGGGGACCTTCGCCAAGGCGCTGCTTCAGATCTCCGCCTCCACGTCGGTCTCTGGGCTCGTCCAGGTCAAGCGCAACACCGGCTCACCCTCGGCCGGCACTTACCTCTGCAATGCCGAGGGCGTGGTTCAGCAGGAGGTCGACGACAACGTCCTGTCGGTCCTGGCGGCCCACACGCAAGACCAGATCACGGTTAGGGCGGCGAGCGGAACGGCCAAGGCGCGGCGCAACCGTATCAGCGTCGCGGCAACCGCCCAAACCCACGGCCTGGCGCTGGGCGGCGACGGCTACAACCTGAATGTGACCAACACTGGCGCGACCGCCACGGTGAACTTCGGCGACACGGCTGCTCACAAGTACCTGAAGCTGAAGTTCACGACCGGCACGCCCACGGCCGCTCTGAGCACCTACCTCGGCTGCTTCCTGGCCAAGTTCAAGAAGGTGCTCTCGCCGGGCGGCACGGTCACAGCGTCGATCTACGCCGACAATGCCGGCACACTCGGGACGCTGCTCGAGACCTCCAGCACAGCCCCCTCCTGCGCCTCCATGCCGAGCACCGGCTCGGGCGTGAGCGTGCAGAGCACCGGCTTCCAGTGGGCCAGCCACTCCAAGGTTTCCGCCTCGACAGCCTACCATCTGGTCTTCAACTTCACCGGGACCATCGACGGCGCGAACTACCTGACCCTGGTCAGCAACGCCACGGTGACGAGCAGCAATATCGCCTACTCGGCTGACGGGATTACCTGGACCGAGGACGCGACCAAGTCGCTGTGGTTCCAGCTCGATTGCGGCTCCTTCGGCTGCACCTTGGACGCGACCGACAACATCGTCATCGCCGAGCCGACCGCTTCGGCCACGACCCACGGCATCATGGTCGGTGCGGTCAATGTCGGGGAGGTGGCCCGCAACTTCTACACCGGCCCCGGCATCGGCCACCTGTTCAAGAACACGAACGGCGCCTCCGGCTATGTCTACGACCTGCTGGCGCATTGCTCCGCCGGCAGCCAATCGGCGCTCTACCTCAAGGGCGCGCTCGGGATGCGTGTCTATCACGGCACGTTCATGCAGACGTCGCCCGATAGCAACCTGGCCTCGGCCATCAACATCGGCTCCAACTCCGAGTGCGGTTGGAACGCGCCGATCAGCGATCCGGAGCTGAAGAACTACATCGCCGTCAACACCGGTATCGGAGCGGTGTTCAACGTCGATACCGGTGGGGTTCCGGGCATCACCAGCGACTACGGCTGCATCTACGCCGGGCCGTCGTCCTACGGCATCGAGCGCGTTGCGTATCCGACCTGGGGTGGCTGGCAGGGCGCGGGCAAGGACGCCCACAGCGTCAATTCCAACCCGCTGCTGGCGAGCGCGCCATCCAACGTCATCGACTTCGTTCCTCCGAGCAACAGCCCGGCCAAGAACATCGGCACGAACCTCAGCGCCATCGTCGCCAACGACTTCAACGGCGTCGCCTTCTCGACCACGCCGACCGTCGGCGCTCTGAACGCAGGCTGAGCGGGAGACCCGTTGTGAGTTCCAAGTGTCCTGCATGGGATAATCGGCCATCCGCTTCGATCCCGGAGACCCCTCGTGGCTGAGCGCGCTGAACCCATCCTGACCAAGATAGCCAGCAGCGAGCGCCGGATCGAATGGAGCGCTGCGGCGCTGGCCCTCACGCTCCTGATCCAGACTGGCACGGCCGTCTGGTGGGCCGCCGCCATGAACGAGCGGATGGCGGCGGTCGAACAGAAGATCAGCGCGAGCGCCAGTACTGGCGAGACCATCGCCAGGCTCGACGAGCGCACGGCGGCCATGAACGCGACCATCGACAGGATCGACCGGCGCGTGTCGGTCGCCGAAGAGCGCCAGGCCGCGCGAGATGGATTTGGCCGATGAGCCTGCCGCGCATCGTCAACTTCCCGAAGACCCAAACGCTTCTGGCGCTAGGCGTTCTCGCCGGCTGCTTCTGGACCAAGGCCTTCGACTGGCACGACGGCCTCCTGATGATCCTGACCTTCTACTTCACCAAGCACGATCCGGGGAAAGAGCCATGACCTTCGTCCTTGGCGCCAAGTCGCTGGAACGTCTGAAAGGCGTCCACCCCGATCTCGTCGCGGTCGTCAAACGGGCCATCGCTCTGACGGACATCGACTTCACCGTGACCGAGGGGCTTCGCACCCGGGAACGGCAAGCGGAGCTGGTAAGGGCCGGCGCCTCTCAAACGATGAAGTCCCGCCACATCACCGGGCACGCCGTCGACCTGGCGGCGCTGGTCGGCGGCGAAGTGCGCTGGGATTGGCCGCTCTACGCCAAGCTGGCCACGGCCATGAAGGCCGCCGCGCTCCAGATCAACGTGCCGCTGGAATGGGGCGGCGATTGGAAGACGCTGAAGGACGGGCCGCACTTCCAGCTTCCATGGAGCGAATACCCATGATTTCGCTGCGCACCGGAGTGGAGGCAGGCGCCGCGCTGGCGGTCATCCTCGCCGTGCCGTTCATCGATCACGCCGGCTACCAGCGTGGGAAGAACGACGAGATCGCCGCTCAGGCCGGCCGCAATGCCAAAGCCGCGGCGGAGGCCCGGGCCAAGACCGACCAGGCCGCCGAGGCCAGCGCCAAGGTGGGCACGAAAGTCGAGGCCGCGAAGGTCGAGGTTCGCACCGTCACCCAAACCCTCATCCGCGAGGTTCCGCACTATGTCACGGTCACTGCTGACGCTCAGTGCGTCGTTCCTGCTGGTTTCGTGCGCCTCCACGACGCCGCCGCAACCGGACTTCTGTCCGACCCTGCCGGCGCCGCCAGCCAACCTGCTGACGCCCCCTCGGGCCTTGCACTCTCTACCGTCTCCGCCACCGTCGCCGAAAACTACGGCGGATGCCGGGAAGACCGCGAAGCCCTGAAAGGCTGGCAGGCCTGGTGGGCGGGCGTCAGCCCGGCGTTCAAGCGGTAAAATCGGTCTAGCCGCTTCGATTGGCCCCGCGTGGCGCGGACAAGCCGTCAGGTACTCGAAAGAGCCGCCATGACCGCCTCCGCTACCGTTCCCTACATCTCCTATGCCGGCGCGGGCCTGACGGGCCCGTACGCGATCCCGTTCAAGTTCCTGGCCAACGCCGACATCGTCGTCGTGAAGGTGGATGCCGACGGCGTCGAGACCAACCTGACCGGCAACACCATCACCGGCGCCGGCGATAACGCGGGCGGCACGCTCTACACCGCCGCCGCGGTCGAAGTCGGCGAAACCCTGAAGATCTACCGCGCGACCGCCCGCACCCAGACGGCGCAATACGTGGCCAATGGCCCGTTCCCGGCCGCGACGCACGAGCGTGCGCTCGACAAGGCGATGCTGGTTTCACAGGAGTTGGACCGTGACGTGGGCCGAGCTGCCCTGTCTCCGCTCGGCGAGGCCGGCCAGGTTGTTCCCGCGCGTGAGGATCTGAAGGGCAAGCTTCTCGGCGGCGATCCGGATACGGGCGACCTCTACGGGGTGGCCGGCGGTCTCGGCGGCGTGCCTGCCAGCACCCAAGGCGCCAGCCTGGTGGCCAAGACCACGCCAACGACGGGCCGGGACGTGCTGGAGGCCGTGGGTCGAGACATGACCGACGTGGACGCCGACGCCGCGCCGACGATGGGCGGCCTGTCGATCCTGGGAGCGATGCGTATCGCCGCCACCTTCGTAGGCGACGGGGTGACGGCCTTGATGGGCGTGCGCCACGTCTTCACCGGCAGCTCGACGACGACCAACGAGATCGGCGTCAACATCGAGATGAGCAACAGCGTGCCGGTCGGCGGCGGCAAGGCCTATGTGGTGGGGCTGTTCGCCGCGCTGAGCGCAGCGGTGGGAACGGCGGCCGGCTATTGCGCCAACTTCGTCACGCGCAGCTACGGCCCGCCGGCCACGGTGCTGGAGCTGAACCACGACGCCCTGGGCGCCAACAGCGGCGACGGGCTGAGCGACAACAGCGTCTATGGCGTTTCGGTGTGGACGACGATCCTCAACCTGATCTGCGCCGGCGCCGTGCGGCTGATGTCGGGCCTGCATATCGAGCTGCCGCCCGGCTATACGAAGCTGCTGAACCGAGGCATCGCCATCATTGGCGACTGCGTGCGGCTGTTCGCGATCGAGGACACCACCAGCGGCGTGGCCGGCTACAAGATGGGCGGCAACAAGGTCATGGGCATGGACCTGACCAGCGCCACCTTCTCGTCCGGCGACGCGATCCGGCTACCGGCCAACTGCTATCTGAGCTGGGTGGTGGGTGGGACCGTGCAGCAGGTGCTGGGCGCCCAGGGCACGGCCTTCGACGTGGGTTATGGCTGCAACTTGGTCAACATGGGCGCGACCACCAATCCGGGTCAGAACAACCTGTTCTATCTAGGCCAAGCCGGGTTCGCCTGGGCGGGGATCACATCGCAAACGGCGGTGACCGTGGTTTCGGATCCGCGGCTGAAGGTGGATATCGAGACCCTGGCCCCAATGCGCGCGCTGCTGCACGAGATCAATCCGCGCAAGTATCGCATGAAGGTGGGCGGCCTGACTCCGTACACGGTGATGGTCCCCGGCATGGTCCCGGTCCTGGATGACAAGGGCGAGCCGATCTACGACGAGATGCCGGACCTGGACGCCGAGGGCAACGAGATCTGGCTGCAGCCGATCGACCCGAAGACGCGCGCGCCGCGCTGGGTGCGGACCGGCTTCCTAGGACTGAGCCGCAAGCTTGCTCCGAAGTTCCTGAAGACCAAGGCGGTGATGCGCATGGTCGAGGGCGAGGTCGAGGAGACGCGCTACGCCGAGCGCCCGGGCGTGCGCTTGCATCGCGGCTTCCTGTCAGACGAGGTCAAGGCTGCCTTTGATCGGCTTAGCGAGGACTTCGGCGGCTGGGTGCTAGGCCAGGACGGTTTCGAGGGCCTGCGCTACGAGCAATTGACCCCGATCCTGTGGAAGATTGTGCAGGAACTGGACGTGGTGATCGAGAGCCAGGCCACGAACATGGCGGCGCTGAACGCGCGAGTGCAGGCGTTGGAGAGCGCCCCGCGCGCTAGCTGAAGAGATCTGCCGGCTCGGACGGGAAATCACGCACGACCGTGAGCGTCCGAACCGGTGCTGGGGACAAGATTTCGGCCTGGGGCCGCGACAGGTCCAACCAGTCCCGCCCGCCCTCGGCCGCCAGAACGACGATCTGCCGGTCATGGTAGGGCTTGATGTCCGGCCCCGGTTCGGTCGTCAGCATGGTCCAGCAGCCGTTCTTGACGATGCCGGCGACCCAGAACAGCGGGTTGTCGACCATCGTGAACTTCCATCGCGTCTTGCGCTTCTGGCCGGGCAGCTTGTCGGTGAACTCGTAGAAGGCGTCGGCCGGGATCAGGACCCGGTCGCTCTTCGAGAAGTCGCGACCATCGGACTGGAAATTGAACACCGGCCCCTTCGGCCCCGGCCATGCCCATTTGGTCATCGAGACTACGGCCTGGTCGCCGATATGGCGCACGATCGGCGCAAGCTCGGTCATCTTGATCTCGGGCCGTGGCTCGAAGTTCGAGGCCTGGCCCTCCCAAACGACGGGCAGCTTCAGCACCTTGTTCCAGGTGGCGAACAGATCGCCGGTCTTCAAGCTGTAGAGGTTACACATCAGGGGCCGTCCCAGAGCTTCAGGTTCCACCACCCCCTTGGAGCGTGTTCCGGGTCGCCCATGGCGTCGATCGCTAGCTCGGCATGATAGGCAGCCTCGGCGCGCGCTACGATGTCTTCGGGCGGAGGGCCCTCGCCATGAGCGGTGAAGTCGGGTTCGCGGTCAGGCCTGATGGTTCGATCGGTCATGACGGCGACCCTAGCGTCAGGCTTTGCGCTCGCCTACCTTCTCGTCATGGCTGACATGCCCGACATTCCCGACCCGCACCCCAGCCTGGTCGCCAAGGAAGTCTCCGAGATATTGGCGGAGTACGGGCCGGCCAGCACGCCGGAAGACTTTGAGCGTCTGGCGCGCGGGGCCGAGGTCAATCCCAAGGCCTACGACGGTGGCCCGGCCCTCGCGCACGCCGTGGCGGCCGAGTTGCGGCGGCGCGCCGATCGCATGCGACGTGGCGGCCTCGGGCCGCTGCTCTAGTCCTTCTTCAGGTAGCGCTCGACCTCGGCAGCGCTGACGCCGACGACGGTGACGGCCTGCACCAGGTCCTCTTCGCTGACGCCGAACTTCTCGGTCCAGTAGCGGACCTCATGCGGTTCGTTGACGTTCACCCGCGCCCGGTCCTGGGTGCCGCGGTCCTGCAGATTGTCGGCCATGTTGGTCTCCCTGTGGGCGAGGGGAACCGCCAGAACGCAGCAGGGTTCCGCCGCCTACTGGCGCGCCGCCCACTCGTCGACCAATTGGCGCAACGCCTGGGCCGCGACCTCCGCCGGCTGCTTGCCCCCCTTCGGCGCTCGCTTGGAGCCGAACGCACTCGTGACGCAGACGTCCTTGCCGTCCTCTTCCCAGGTGCCGCGCCACTTCTGACCACGGGCGTCGACGCTGAAGGTGTATCCGTGAGGGGTAAGCATGGTGCGACAACGGCGGGTCGCGCGAGAACGCTCCGACTCAGCTATGCCGCCGTCCATGAAACCCGCCGAAATCGATCAGATGATAGACGCCATGGTCGCCGAGGCCGCGAAAACGGGCGATGAGAACCATCTACCGGGAGCGATCTTCCTGCATCCGGATCACTGGGTCGGGAGCACGCTGAAGACCGAGATGACCACCATCGGCCGGGGCATCCGCTATCGCGGCGTCCGCGTCCTGGTCTCGCGCGAATTCGAGAGCAAGGTGGTGGCTCGGGTAGATCTCCAGCTCGATGTGGGCGAGTTCGAGCCGATCACGCCCGCACCGTGATCGGTCCTGAACGGACTGAGTGAGCGTCCGCTAGGGGTGGAAGTCAGACCTTTGACACGGTAGCGTAAAACGAGTGGGAGGCGGCCATTGTCGGACTCGGTGTGGAGCTTGCCGCTCAGCGGAACGAACCTGGCGGTCCTCGCAGGATGCCATGTCTTTCGGGACGGCCCACAATTTCCGCCAGCGCTTCTGCCCAGGCTGCAGGGCGTCGATTTGATCGTCACGCTAGGCGACATGGGCGATAAGTCCGCTCTCGACCAGCTTGAGGAAATTGCGCCTGTGCTCGGTGTTCAGGGGCTGGATGACGCAGATGACCTACGCACGCGCCGGACAGCTCTCACCTTGGCCGGCGGTGGCTACAGAATTGGGTGCGTCTACGATGCGAAGGCCGCCGGCCTGGCGGACGAGCTGGATCCTTTCGTCGAAACGAAGAGCGCATCGACTATTTGCAACCGGCTCTTTGGAGGGCCGGTGGACGTGCTTCTTCACGCCCGGACTCACAAAGCGGATGAAGCGAAATTCGGGGTTCGTGGCTCAGCGCTCAACCCGGGTAGCCCAGCCAGACCGGCGCCCGGATCACAGCCAACCTTCCTCCGTCTGAAAGTCACCTCGGAAGGGTGCTACGGGCAGATAATCTGGGTCGCCTAATAGCCCGGTGCCGCGAGACGCCCGACTTGGGTCGGGAGCGGAAATCACACGCACGCTCGAAACGCGGCGTTCGACCATTGTCCAGCAAGCGGACATCGCGAAGGTCAGCTAGGGGTGGCATGCTGACATCGGCCCCTGGACCTGTTGACGACCTACATCCGCGCATCGATGTCGATCAGGCCCTCGCGACCGCGCGCGCCGCAAAGGCTGCACCGAAACTTTCGCCGGATCGTGTGGGGCTGGGTATGGCCGCCCAGGTTGACGACAGCCTTCTCACGCGACCAGACCTGATGATTTCCGCAGCGGCGACAAGTGATCGTGAGCGGGGACTTTATCCGCTGAAGGGTCGGCCAGATGATCGCCACGGTTCACTCTCCCGGCGGGCGCCAGGCATAGCCCAGGGGTCCGGGATCGATGCCGCAGTCCAGAAGCAGCTCGATCAGCCATGACCGCCGAGCGCTCTCGGTCGGCATCGGCCGATCCTGATAGCCGCCCTTGAGCAGCGCGAGCACCGGCATCCGCCCAGGGCAGCGCGGGCAACGCGCCTTGGTCTGCACCTCGGCGAGGGTCATCCCGAGCCGATCCCGATGGGTAGTGGTCAGCTCCCAACGGCCCCAGGTCTTGGTCGTGCCGCAGTACTGGCATTTGAACCGGACGTCCTCGCCGTGCTCCAGGCAGTCGATCAGGCGCGTCGTCGCGAGCTGATGGCCCAGGTCGGCGGCTTTACGGCGGTCGCTGGCGCTAGGTTCGGGCATGGCTCAAGAGCCGTGCAGCGGACCCGGCCCGACCCTAGCTGTGTCGCCGATCGCGTAGAACGCTCGGTTGCCGGTGAAGAACTCGGCGGCCACGTCGAGCCCAGCGATGATCACGCCAAGCATGTGGTAGTGGGGACCGAAGGGCCGGAAGGACCTCTGACGCAACAGCAAGGCCTCCCGTGCCGGGCGTAGGCTTTCGAAGAACGCCGGGGCGTCACGCATTGTCGTGGTGTAGGTGCGATGGACCATCGCGAGCCTCCATCAGTGAGAACGGAGGCGGAACATTATCCGGGACTATTCCGGGGAATCGAGTCCCGGAGCATCCGATTTTACCCGGTTTGTTCCGGCTTCTCGAGCGGTGCGACCCGCCCGACAAAAGCCATTTTGATGAATGATTTCAATTAGTTAGCTGGCGACCCGGAAGGGACTCGAACCCCTGACCTTCGCTTTAGGAAAGCGCTGCTCTATCCTGCTGAGCTACCGGGCCGCGCTTGCGCGGGTCAGGGTGCATAGCGCAAGTTTCCGGGCGTGCGAACCCCGGGCCGGAAAAGCTTCACGGGTCGCCGCGGCGTCGTTCAAAGGGGGGATACGCCATGGGTCTGCTGCGGCCGCTGAAGACGCTCTATGTCCAGGTGCTGATCGGCATCGCCCTGGGCGTGCTGGTCGGGGCGCTGTGGCCGGACGTCGGGGTGCAGCTGAAGCCGCTGGGCGACGCCTTCATCAAGCTGGTCAAGCTGGTGATCGCCCCGGTGATCTTCCTGACCGTGGCCGGCGGCATCGCCCACATGGGCGACATCAAGGCGTTCGGGCGGGTGGGCGTGAAGGCCCTGGTCTATTTCGAGGTGGTCTCGACCCTGGCCCTGTTCGTGGGCCTGCTGGTCGGCCACATCCTGCAGCCGGGCCACGGCTTCAACATCGACCCGGCCCACCTCGATCCCAAGATCGCCGCCGGCTACCTGGAGAAGGCCCATCACGGCGAGGGGCTGGTCGCCTACCTGCTGCACCTGATCCCCGAGACCTTCTTCGGCGCCTTCGCCGAGGGCAACCTGCTGCAGGTGCTGGTGATCGCCGTCCTGACGGGCTTCGCCTGCACCCGCATGGGCGAGTTCGGCGACCGGATGGCCGCGGGCATGAGCGACCTGGCCCGATTGTTCTTCGGGATCATCCACGTGGTGGTCAAGCTGGCGCCGCTGGGCGCGTTCGGGGCCATGGGCTTCACCATCGGCAAGTACGGCGTGCACAGCCTGATCCAGCTGGGCGCCCTGGTGGCCACCTTCTATGTCACCGCCCTGGTCTTCGTGCTGGTGGTGCTGGGCGCCATCGCCTGGGCCTGCGGCTTCTCGATCCTGAAGTTCCTGGCCTATATCCGCGAAGAGCTGCTGATCGTGCTGGGCACCAGCAGCTCGGAAAGCGCCCTGCCCCAGCTGATCGAGAAGCTGGAGCGGCTGGGGGCGAAGAAGTCGGTGGTCGGGCTGGTGGTGCCCACGGGCTACAGCTTCAACCTCGACGGCACCAACATCTACATGACCCTGGCCACCCTGTTCCTGGCCCAGGCCACCAACACCCACCTCAGCTTCCTGCAGATGGCCAGCCTGCTGGGCGTGGCCATGCTGACCTCCAAGGGGGCCAGCGGGGTGACGGGCGCGGGCTTCATCACCCTGGCGGCGACCCTGGCGGTCGTGCCCGACATCCCCATCGCCGCCCTGGCCGTGCTGGTGGGCGTGGACCGGTTCATGAGCGAGTGCCGGGCCCTGACCAACTTCGTCGGCAACGGCGTGGCCACGCTTGTCGTGGCCCGCTGGGAGGGGGCGCTGGATCGCGACCGATTGTCGCGGGAGTTGTCCCAGGGTCCCAACGCTTCGCGCCTTGAAGTCGTTGAGGAACTGCCCGCCGACTGAACGCGCGGTTTCTCCGGCGGGGCGCCGGATGACCGCGTTCGACGAGCGTTAAGCATAGACTCCACCTTGCCGCGACATCGGCCGATGCTAGGCTGGCGGCTCGGGGACACGCGTATCTGGGACGCCAAGAGTGCTAAACGTCGCGAACGCCGAGCGTTCGGAACAGGCCGACCACGCCGCCCTGATCACCCTGGTCGAAACGATCGAGGCGCTGTCGGCCACGCGCACCATCGAGGATGTCGCCGCGGTCGTCCGCTCGGCCGCCCGGCGCATCTCCGGAGCCGACGGCGTCTGCTTCGTGCTGCGCGACGGCGACCTGTGCTGGTATCTGGACGAGGACGCCATCGGCCCGATGTGGAAGGGCCAGCGCTTCCCGATGACCGCCTGCATCTCGGGCTGGGCCATGATCCACGGCCAGACGGTGGTGATCCCCGACATCTATCTCGACGACCGCATCCCGCACGACGCCTATCGCCCGACCTTCGTCAAAAGCCTGGTGATGACGCCGGTGCGCGCCAAGGACCCCATCGCCGCGATCGGCGCCTACTGGGCCGTGGGCCAGACGCCGTCGGTCGACACGGTGATGAAGCTGGAGGCCATGGCCCGGGCCACGGCGGCGGCGATCGAGAACGCCAATCTCTACGCCTCGCTGAACGAGGCCCTGGAGCGGCGCACCTTCCTGCTGCGCGAGCTGGACCACCGGGTGAAGAACACCCTGGCCTCGGTGCAGTCGATCGCCCGCCAGACCCTGCGCACCGCCCCCTCGCCCGCCGACTTCGCCGAGTCTTTCGAGTCCCGGCTGATGGGCCTGTCGCGGGCCCACGAGCTGCTGACCCGCCGCGCCTGGGGCCGCACCGACCTGCGCGACGTGCTGGAGGCGGCGCTGCAGCCGTTCGGCGGCCTGGCCGACCCGCGCTTCTCGGCGCGCGGCCCCGCCATCTCGCTGACGGCGGAAACCGCGGTGGCGCTGCACATGACCCTGCACGAGCTGATGGTCAACGCGGCCAAGCACGGGGCCCTGACGGCGGCTAGCGGCCAGGTCACCGTGGTCTGGCGGATCGAGGACGTGGAAGGGGTCCGGAACCTCGTGCTGGACTGGGTCGAGCGCGGCGGCCCGCCGGTGTTCGTGCCCAAGCGCCAGGGCTTCGGGACCAAGCTGCTGGAGCGCGGGGTGGCCCGCGACCTGGGCGGCGAGGCCAAACTGACCTACCAGCCCAAGGGCCTGACCTACTGGCTGCGCGCGCCGCTGTCAGACCGGATCGTGGCCGGCCCGATCGCGAGGACGCCCGAATGACCGCCCATCCTCCGCGCATCATGATCGTCGAGGACGAGGCCCTGGTGGCCCTGATGGTCGAGGACCTGCTGACCGATTTCGGCTGCGAGATCTCCGGCTCGTTCGGCGCGGTCGACGACGCCCTGGCCTATCTGAAGGACGCGGTCGCGCCGCCGCCGGCCCTGGACGGGGCAGTGCTGGACGTCAACATCGGCGGGACCATGGTCTTCCCGGTCGCCGAGCGCCTGCGCGCCGCCGGCATCCCGTTCGTGTTCGCCACCGGCTACGGCGCCCTGCCGCGCCAGGGCTTCGAGGACGTGAAGGTGCTGAACAAGCCGATCAATCCCGTCCTGCTGAAGGATGCGGTCGAGGCGTTCGGCAAGGCCGCCTAGGGCGCGCCTGGCGCGCCGGCCGGCAAGGTCAGGCGATAGACCAGGATGACGCTGTCGTTGTCGCCCTCGCCCGCCCCCTTGTCGTTGGTCAGGCCCGCGTCGAAGGCCTGGCCGTTGACCTGGCCCTTGGCCGTCAGGAAGTCGTTGTCGTTGCCGACCAGCAGGAAGACGTCGTTCGGCGCGGCCGGGTCCAGCGCCGGCGCCAGCGCCATGGCTTCCCACTTCTCCGACAGGCTGAACCGGTCGGACGGGGCGGTCGAAAGGTTCATGCCGAACCGCGCCAGCTGGACGGGGTTGAGCAGGTTCACCAGCTCGGCCTGCCTGACCGGCCTCAGGCCGGCCGCCAGCGCGCCGTCGGCGGCGACGGGCTGGACGCCCTGTTCGTACGGCCCGCCCGCCAGGTTGGTCGCGCCGGTCGTGTCGACCAGCAGGACAGCCTTGAACACCGGGGCCTTGGTCGAGCCCTTGCCCCGGCCGTTGGCGTCGCGGGCCAGCACCAGGAACTGGTGGTCGTTCAGGGCCAGCATCTCCGACTGGGCGGCGGTGACGTCGGCGGCCTGGCCGTCGCCGCTCTCGCGCACGACCGGCAGCTGCAGCACGTAGTGGCCGATCGGCGCCTTGGGCGTGCGGCTCTTGGAGATGTCGTAGACCAGGACGCGGGTGTTGTTGCGGGTGGCCGCGTTCGAGCCGGCTGTGTCCTGCATCGTGGCGCTCTGCAGGATGGCGACCAGGCGCTTGCCGTCGGGCGTGACCGCCAGGGCCTCCAGCCCCTGGTTGTTGCGCCGGCCGGTGGTCGGCGCGCTCTCGGCGGTGAAGTCCATCTGGCCCTTGCGCATCGGCAGCAGGGCCGGCGGCGCCTGGATCGCGCCGATCTGCCGGCCCGTCCTGTCGAACAGGTAGATGCCCGCCGCGTACTCGTCGGAGACGTAGAAGGCGCCGTCCGGCAGATAGGCCACGGCCTCGGAGTCCAGGCTGATCTTGCCCGCGCCCTCCCCAGTGGCCGGCGAGGGATAGCGCACGCCGTCGCGGGTCAGCACGTTGGGCCCGGGATCCTTGCCGGTGAACGGCTGGCCCGTCCGGTCCTTCAGCAGGAATCCCCCGGTCGGGGTGATCGTCAGCTTGCCGCCGGCCAGGGTCAGGCGATGGGCGTGCAGCCGGTTGGCGTAGTCGACCGTGCCGGCCACCGAGCCGACGCCGTTGGGGCCCCGGTCCGGCAGGGTCAGCAGCTGGCCCTCGTAGGTCCCGTCGGCCAGGCGGCGCCAGGACCGCAGGGCCATGCCCGAGAACGAGCCCAGGGTGTCGCCCTTGAAGTCCCGCGTGGCCGCGTCCAGCCGCCCCACGGCGACCAGGCCGTGGTTGACGAAGGTCCGCCCCTGGAAGGTGACGGTCTCGTCGCCCGCCGCCTGGCTCCAGTGCTTGACGAGGTAGGTCGGGGATTGCGCCTGGGCGGCGCCGGCGAGCGTCGCGGCGGCGAGAGCCAGCAAGATCGAACGGCGCATCGGGGTCTCCTTGAACATGGAGCGGCGGGCGACCGCTAAGCCGCCCGCCGATGGTGGGTTCGCGCGGGCGCGTGGACGCCTAGAAGTCGAAGCCGACCGTGGCGAAGACCTGCCGCGGGGCCGAGGCGTGGAACACCAGGATGCTGCCCGCCGCGTCGTCCGGCGCGAACACGCTGCTGTCGAAGTTCGACGCGTAGCGCTTGTTGGTCAGGTTGGTGACGTTCAGCGTCACCTTCGCGCCCTTGGCGAAGCTGGCGCCGTCGAACTTGTAGCCCACGCCCAGGTCGAAGGTGGTGTAGCCGCCGAAGCTCTGGTCGTTGGTGTAGGTGTAGTAGCGGCGACCGGTGTACTTGCCCTGCAGCGTGGCCCAGAAGCCGTCATGCCGGAGGGTCAGCGAGCTGGCCAGCATCTGCTTGGGCGTATCGACCTGCTGCTTGCCGGAGGTCTCCTTGATCACGCAGGTGGTGGTGCACCAGTTCAGGTCGTCGTCGTAGGTGGTCTTGTTCAGCGAGACCGAGTTGTACCAGTCCATCCAGGCCAGCGGCTTCCACAGCACGCCCACTTCCAGGCCCTTGCTGGTGACGCTGCCGGCGTTGTGGAAGGAGTTGCCGCAGCCCGGGTTCTGCTGCTGGTTGGTCGGGCAGGGGTTGTACTGCAGCAGGCGGTTGTCGAAATCCACGAGGTAGGCCGAGGCCGAGACCTGCAGCGGGCCGCTGACATAGCGATAGCCGGCGTCGAAGCTCTTGGAGGTCTCGGGCGTCAGGTACTTGCCCTGGGCGTCCCAGACGGCCTGCGAGACCGACTGCGGGCCCAGTTTGAAGCCGCCCTGGAACATGGCCATGTTCTCGGCGTAGCTGGCGAACACCTCGTGGCCGGGCGCGATGCGCCAGCGCGCGCCGACTTCCGGCAGGAAGTTGTCCTTGGCGTGCAGCACCCCGCTGGCGAACTGGCTGGACGCCGGCGGGGCCGCCAGGGCGATGCCGCGGATGGCCTGGGCGTCCGACTTGGCGTCGGTGCTCTTGAAGCCGAAATCGATGCTCAGGGCGTCGTCCAGCAGGGTCACCGTGTCCTGCAGATAGAACTGCTGGGTGGTCCAGTCGGTCTGCTGCACCCACTGGGCGGTGTTGGGCGTGCCGTCCAGGAACCGGGCCAGGCTGAAGGGGCCGGTGACGTTGGTCCAGATGTAGCGCGCGGCGCTGCTGGTGTTGTCTTCCAGCCAGAGGCCGCCCTGGATGTGGTGGACGCCGACGGTCCAGCCCAGGCTGGCGACCACGCCGGTGCGGTCGATGGTGTAGCGCGTGTCGCGGATCTGGACCGGGAGGTCGTCGGCGGTGGACGTCGTGCCCTGGGTGGACCAGCCGGTGATCCAGTTGTTGCCCGCGCCCTTGTCGGTGTGGTTGTAGACCTGCACGTGCAGCAGCAGCGACGGCGTCATGTTGAAGTCGCCGGCCAGGTAGTACAGCTCGTCGTTACGCAGGATCTGGCCGTTGGTGAAGGTGACGTCGGCGTTCTTCTGCGGCGACGGCGCGGGAACGCACTTGGTCGGCGCGGTCGGGGCGGTCACCGAGCAGTAGGCGACGCCCAGATAGGACTGCCAGTCCGGCGCATAGCCGCCCCAGTCCCAGCCGAGGCGGCCCAGCATGTCTTTCGACAGATAGGCGTCGTCGGCCTGGTTGGTGCGCGAGACGTCCGCGAAGGCCGTGATCTTGGCGACCTCGCCGATCCGGTAGACCAGCTTGCCGTTCAGCTGCTTGCCGGTCGACTTGTTCCAGGCGCCCTGGTTCACGAACAGGTCCTGCTGGCTGTACTGGCCCGACAGATAGGCCGACAGGCCGCCGTGCTCGCCGCTGTCGATGCGCAGGAAGGTGCGCGCGGAGTCCTCGCTGCCGACGGTGCCGTTGACCGAGACGCCGAAGTCCTTGTGCGGGTCGCTGGAGGTGTAGAGCAGCGCACCGCCCAGGTTGCTGGTCGAGGCGATGCCCAGGCCGGCGATGCCCGTCGCCAGATCGGCGCGGCCCAGGTTCTCGGAGATCAGGGCGCGGCTGACGGTCAGGCCGTTGTAGTTGTTGTAGGCGCCGTCGCCCAGCGGCATGCCGTCCAGGGTGTAACCGAGGTGGGTGGTGTTGAAGCCGCGCACCTGCAGGGACAGCGACTGCTCGTTGACGCCCAGGGCGTCGATCGACTGGGCGCTGACGCCCGGCAGCAGGTTCAGCGACTTCTGGAGGCTGGTCCCGGGCGGCAGCACGTCCAGCTGCGACGGCAGCAGGGTCGAGACCGAGCGGGTCTGGCCGCTGCCGACGACGACCAGTTGATCGACTTCGTTGCTGTCCGCGGCCGCGGGCGGCGCGTCCGCCGCGTGCGCTTGCGCGGCGAACATGAGGCAGGCGGCGATGGCCGCCACGCTAGCGGATCTCAGCAACATTCAGACGTCCCCACAGGCAAGAGCGCCGCAGGGACTCGCTTCCACGGCGCCGGTTGTTCCGACGTCGCGTCTATTTCACAGCTTGATGACAGTTTTGCCGCAGCCGCAGGCTGTCACGGGCGAGCGACAACCCCCGGGTGAGAAGGGGGCGCCGCTCGCCGGAGTCGGCCTTACTTCTTCTTCCCGATCTCGAACCGGCCCACCGTCATCGGGCCGTTGTCGCCCTTCTTCAGCTCGATGGTGAAGGTCTCCTGCTTCTCGCTGGGGCGGCCCCAGTCGCGGAACAGGCGCACCCGCACCGTGCTCGGGCCGTTCGGGTCGAGGACGTCGGCGGCGTAGACATTGACCTTCAGCACGTAGGTCCCGTCCGGGGCGCGGTGCAGCAGGTACTCCTCGGGGCCGAAGCCCCGGGTCATGTCGTTGGACAGCCGCCCCCCGATGGCGGTGTTGGGGTTGTTGTAGATCGCCCGCTCGCCGGTCGGCTCGTCCACCCACAGGTCCATGTCGGTCTTGTCGGTGTTCCACTCCAGCACCGCGCGGATATCGACGTCGAGCAGGGCCACCAGGCGCGGGTCCAGCACCTCCTGGGTCAGGCCCAGGGCCTTCATCCGGGCGATCAGGCGATTAGCCTCCATCAGAGCGATGACCTCGACGCCGTCATAGTCGCGGTTCCAGGGGCGGACGACGACGGCGTTCAGCAGGTCAAGCGCCCGGCGGTAGTCGGCCTCGCGGGCCTTGCCGCTGGTGCGGTCGCCGCGCGCGATCAGGGCCAGGGCCAGGTCGCGGCGGGGCTGCGGACGGTCGGGCTCCAGGAACAGCATCCGCTCGCGCAGCCAGATCGCCCGGTCCAGGTCGCCATAGGCCTGCAGGCGGTCGGCGACGATGATCAGGGTCTTGGCGTCGGCGCCGGGCACGTCCAGGGCGCTGACCACGACGGCGGCCGCCTGGGTCTTGCGTTCCGAGCGGGCCAGCCATTCGGCGACGTCGAAATAGAAGGCCGGGGCGTCGCCGTACGACTTCTCCAGTTCGGCGTAGCGCGGACGCCAGGCCTCGCCCGAGGTCGCGGCCAGGGCCTTCAGATAGGGCCGGTCGGGGTTCCATGCGGCGGCGGCTACGACGATGCGGCTTTCCGTCGGCTCGGACTCCGCCGACGCGGCGTCCGAGGAAGCCGCGGCGCGGGCCACGGCCACGGACTGCGATTGCTGGCGCCGGGCGGCCGTGACGGCGACCTCCTCGACGCTCTCGCTCGAATAGGCCGTCGGCGGCGGAGGCGGCGGAGGCGGCGGAGTGGGCATCGGCGACGGGAGCGAAGGCGCCATGTCCATCGGCGCCGCCATGACCGCGGGCGGGGCGACGCCTGGGCGCGGCTGGACGACGTCGCGCGCGGGGCTCGGTTTCGGCGCCTTGTACGTCTTGTCCCACCAGGCCTTCTGCGCGGTCCAGGCCGCGACGATCCTGTCCAGGCGCGCGGCCTGGACCTGGGCGTCGGCCGTCTTCTTCGCCACCATGGCGGCGCGGTAGCCGTCGATCAGGGCCTCGCCGGCCGAGGACGGCGGGGCGACGCCGGCGTCGACATAGTCCTGGACGTTCTCGAGGACCACGAAGCTCGCCTCTTCGGTCGCCACGTTGTAGCGCCGCGCCAGGGCCAGGGCCTCGTCGCGGTCGGGACGGTCGGTGGCCAGCAGGCCGGCCACGGCGTCGCGGCCCCACAGCACGCCCGCGCCGTCGAAGGCCCGCACGGGCCCGTCCAGGCGGAAAGTGCGCGCGCCGCCGGGTCCGGTGAACACCAGGCCGCCGGCGGCCGGTGCCTTGCCGACGATCCACCAGCGGCCGGCGGGACCGGCGACCAGGCGATAATCGACGGCCTGGCCGTCGTCGGCCTTCAGGCTGAAGCCCGGCGTCCCGGCCGCGGTCAGGCGGGCCAGGGCGGCGTCCGGGGTCACGGACGACAGGTCGACATGCCGCCCGCCGCCGCGCTCGGCCAGGGCGGCCAGGAAGTTGCGGTCCGCGCCCTTGGCGCTGGACAGGGCGAAGGTCCGGCAGGGCGGCGGCGTCGCGTCCCAGCCGTCGAGAGTCATGCGGCCGTCCGAGACCACGACGCAGGTGTCGGCCTGGCCGGCGCCGGCCGCGAACACGCCTTTCAGCGAGCTAGCGCCGCCGTAGGTCACCGCCTTCAGCGCCGCCCCCAGGGCCTCGCCGGTCGGGGCCGACAGGGTCACCGCGCGCGGCGCGTCGTCGGCGAAGGTCACCAGGTCCACCGCCCCCGGGCGCGCGGCCTCGACATAGCGGCGCAGCACGGCGATCTCGGCCTCCAGGTCATCGCCGGTGCGCGAGCGCGACCGGTCCCAGTAGACGCGCAGGCGACGCACCGTGGCGGCCTGGGCGTCGAACGGCAGGCGCAGCTCGAAGAACCGCTCGCCGTTGGCGTGGCGGCTCAGCTCCAGCGGACCCGCCGCGTTCCACGGACCCACCCGCAAGGCGCCGGACAGGGCGACGTCCTTGGCCGCGACCAAGGCGGTCCAGCCGCCGGCGGCGTCCCTGGTCCAGTCCAGCTTCAGGCCGCCGGGCGCGGCCAGCGACGGCGCGGCGACGGCGGACGGCGCGGCGACCGCGACCTTCATCTCGCCCACCACCGCCGACGACGACAGCGGCAGGTCGAAGCTTCCGTCGGCGGCCAGGGGGCTGACATAGCTGAGGCGGATGGTGCGGCCCCGTCCCGGCAGGATCGGGAACACCCGGGTGTGGAAGCTGTTGTCGGCGGTCACCTCGGCCAGGCCCGGATCGACCCCGGCCCGTACGCGCTCCTCATAGACCAGCTTGGCCTGGCGCTTGCCGGTCAGCACCCCGTCGACCATGCGGCCGTTGACGTCCAGGGCGTAGCCGTTGACCACCGCCCCGGCCGGCAGGGCCAGGGTGAAGTCGCCTTCCATGATCTGGGCCGTCGGATTGTCGAAGCGCGCCGAGATCGTGGTCTGGGCCAGGCCGCCCACCAGGGTGACGTCGACGTCCAGCTTGGCGATCTTCAGGGCCTGGCTCTGCTGCCCGGTCTCCACCCCGCGCGGACGGGCGACCAGCAGCGGATTGGCGGTCTCCGCCGCCCATGCGCCGACGCTGGACAGGGCCAGCACCGCCGCGACCAGGACAACCTTCATGACCCGACGTCTCCCCGTTCTTCCTTATGACGAGGAGCCTAGGCGCATATTACACGTGTAGACAAGAGATGTTCGGAGCCTCGCCCCTCAATAAGCCTTGCCGTTGTTTTTGCGCACCGGCAGGGCGGCCCAGTCGAAGTCGACGAACAGGCGGGCGTTGATGCTGATGCGCGGGTCGTCGAAGTCGGGCTGGCCGCTGTCGAAGCTGGGGAACTCCGAATAGGTCGGGCAGCCGCAGACGGCGCAGTGGTGGTGCTGGCCCAGATAGTGGCCCCACTGGTAGGTCGAGACCCGGTCGCGGGCCGTGGTCAGCTTGAACTGGGCGGGCTTGTAGTAGGCGTACAGCGCGCCCCGCCGCGAGCAGAACGAGCAGTTGCAGTCGGTCAGCTCGGTCGGCGCCTCCGTCACCTCGAACTGGGTGGCGCCGCAATGGCAGCGGGCCTTGAGGGGCAGGTCGGTCATGGCGTTTCTCCTGGCGGGAACAACGTCCGCCAGCCTAGGCGGCTCCTGCTGCCAGCGGGGTCAGCATGCGACGTCCGGTCACGGCCCGGGAGCGCGGCCCGGCCTGCTATCGTCCCGGTTTACGAATTCATCACGCGCTCGCGAACATCCTCCGGAGGTTCGCCGGACGTCGGCGACGAACGGGCGGGGCATGATCGACAGCAAGCGGATCGGATCGGCGGCGGCGCTCGCCGTCCTGCTGGTCGCCGGCCCCGTGGCGGCCGCCGGCCCGGTCGATGCGCGCCTGGACGCCGCCAAGGCCGCCATGATGGGCGATCCCGGCGCCGCCCTGACCCTCTCGACCCAGGCCTTGGCCCTGGCCAAGGCCGACGCCGGCCCCCGCCGCGACCAGGAGATCGCCGCCGCCCAGTGGCTGCAGGGCGAGGCGCTGCTGCGGCTGGACCGTCCCGACGAGGCCGCGCCGGTGATCGCCGCCGGCCTGGCCGTGGCCGCCGCCAAGGCCCCCGACAGCAAGCTGCACGGCGATCTGGTGATGACCCAGGCCGCGCTGGAGGCCGCCCGCGGCCAGGTCCAGCTGGCCCTGCGCGACTTCCAGGCCGCCTACCGCATCTTCGGCAAGGCCGGGCATCCGCGCGGCCAGGCCGTGGCCCTGCAGAACATCGGCTCGATCTACCAGGACGCCCACGACTACGAGAAGGTGCTGCACTACTACGCCCAATCGGCCGAGGCCTATCCGGCCGACCAGCTGCTGCAGCTGAGCGCGGCCAACAACATCGGCAACGCCCTGATGGACGGCGAGCAGTATGGCCGGGCCGTGGTCGAGTTCGAGCGCGGCCGCAAGATCGCCCACGCGATGGGCAGCCCCCAGCTGGAGGCGCGGATCACCGCCAACCAGGCCATCGCCGAGGTCCACGGCGGCCATCCCGACGCCGCCTGGCGTCTGATCGGCGCGGCCGACGCCCTGCTGCGCCCCCTGCCCGACGCGCGCGACGCCCGCCGGTCGGTGATGAAGGCCACGGTCCAGGTCGAGCTGGCGCGCGGCCATCCCAAGGCGGCCGCCGCCCTGCTGGACCCGCTGTTCGCGGGCGTGGACCTGAAGACCACCGGGCCGGACTATGTCGACCTGCACGCGGCCGCCTACAAGACCTTCAAGCAGCTGGGCCAGACCGAGCTGTCCCTGGCCCACTTGGAGGCGTTCAAACGCCTGGACGACCAGGCCCAGACCCTGGCGGCCTCGACCAACGCCGCCCTGATGGCCGCCCAGTTCGACTCCGCCAACCAGGCCTCGCGCATCGCCGCGCTGAAGGCCGGCCAGCTGGAGCGCGACGTCAAGCTGGCCCGGGCCCGCAACCTGATCGCCGCCGTGCTGCTGGCCGCCGCGGCCCTGGCGGTCGCGGCCCTGGCGGCGGCCGTGGTGGGCGTGCGCCGCGGCCGCAACCTGGCCCGCGCCGCCAACGAGCGGCTGCGCCAGGCCAACCAGGCCCTGGCCAAGGCCGTGCGGGCCCGGACCGAGTTCCTGGCCGCCACCAGCCACGAGATGCGCACCCCGCTGAACGGCATCCTGGGCATGACCGAGGTGGTGCTGGCCCAACCCGACCTGGACCCCGCCCTGCGCGACCGCGTCGCGGTCGTCGGCGCCGGCGCCCGGACCATGCGGGCCCTGGTCGACGACATCCTGGACCTGGCGCGGCTGGAGACCGACGGCGTCACCCTGAACCGCGCCGCCTTCGATCTGCCCGGACTGGGCCGCGAGGCCGCCCGCCTGTGGTCGGACGAGGCCGCCGCCAAGGGCCTGGCCCTGACCTGCGACTTCAGCCAGGCCCCGGCGCGGATCGTCGAGGACCCGGGCCGCCTGCGCCAGATCCTGTTCGCCCTGCTGTCCAACGCCGTGAAGTTCACCGACCGGGGGACGGTGTCGCTGTCGGCGAGCGTCCGGCAGGACCCCGACGGCGAGCGGCTGGTCCTCCAGGTCGCCGACACCGGCCCCGGCGTCCCGCCCGACAAGCTGGCCGAGGTGTTCGAGCCGTTCGGCCAGGTGGATTCCAGCCGCACCCGGACCCACGGCGGGGCCGGGCTGGGCCTGGCCATCTGCCGCCGGCTGGCGGACGCCATGGGCGGCGAGATCCGCCTGGACAGCGTGGTGGGCCAGGGCTCGACCGTCACCGTCGCCTTGCCGCTGCGGCGGGCGGGCGCGGCCCCGTCCGCCGCCCCGGACGCGCTGGGCGACTGCGCCTTGCTGTTCTGCGATCCGAACCCGCTGACCCGCTCGGTCGTCGCCGCGGTGCTGCGCCCAAAGGTCCGCGAGCTGACCGCCGTGGCCGGCCTCGCCGACGCCCTGGACGCGGCCCAGGGCCAGCGCTTCGACCTGGCCCTGGTCGAGGCGGCGGGGCTGGGCGACGGCCCCGAGGCGCGCGCCGCCGCCCTGGCCGCCCTGGGCGACGCCCTGGCGCCGGCCCCGGTCGCGGTGCTGCTGCCCCAGGCCGCCGAAGGCCCGGACGGCGAGGCGGAGGCCGCCCTGCTGTCGGCCGGCGCCGCCCTGATCGTCCGCAAGCCGGTCACCGCCGCGGGCCTGGTCGAGGCCCTGGGCGGCCTGCTCGAGACGCGGGCGGCCGACGAACCCGACGCCAGGACGGTTGCCACCGTCTGAACCCGGTCTAAACTCTTGTTTGGTCTGGGGGCGGGCCAGGTCGGGCCGCCTTTTCACGAAACCGGGGATCGTCCGCGATGCGGGTGCTGTTCGTCGAGGACAACCAGATGAACCGCCGGGTCGTCGCCGAGATGCTGCGGGCCGGCGGGGTCGACATGGACGAGGCCGAGGACGGGCCCTCCGGCCTGGCGATGATCGACGCCAACGCCTACGACCTGATCCTGATGGACCTGCGCATGCCGGGCATGGACGGCCTGACCGCCATCCGCGAGATCCGCACCCGCTCCGACGCCAAGGCCCAGCTGCCGGTGATCGTCGTCACCGCCGACGGCGGCGCCACACTGGAAGCCGACTGCCAGGCCGCCGGCGCCGACGACGTCATCCGCAAGCCCGTCGACCTCTCCACCCTGTTCACCACCATCGGCGACCTGATCGCCCGGCGGGGGGACGCGGGGCTGGTGCTGGGGTAGGCGGCGGGGCGCCTGGCGTCTCTAGCGGACGACGCGCGCTCGTTTGTGATGGTCCGGCCGAACGGATTCGACCACACGGCCTTCGCGCACTTCCAGCACGCGATCCGCGCGACGCACCAGCGCCGGGCCGTGCGCCACCACCACCCGGGTGATCGGCAACGCGCCGATGAGGTCGCCGATCGCGTTCTCGGTGTCCTCGTCGAGATTGGCGGTGCCTTCGTCGAGGAACAGGACCGCCGGCTGGCGGTACAGCGCCCGCGCCAACAGGATCCGCTGCTTTTGGCCGCCGGAAAGCGACGAGCCCATGTCGCCGACCAGGGAAAGGTACTGCATCGGCATACGAACGACGTCCGCATGGATGCAGGCCGCCTCGGCCGCCTCGATCACCCGCGCCATGTCGAGATCCGGATCGAAGAAGGCGATGTTGTCCGCGATCGTGCCGGAAAGCAGGCGATCGTCCTGAGCCACCACGCCGACGCTCGCGCGCCACGCCCTGACGTACTCGGGCGTCGCCGGCTGGCCGTCGAGGAGAACCTCGCCTCCCGTCGGCGACTGCAGGCCCAGCAGCAGTTTCAGGGTGGTTGTCTTGCCGCCGCCGGAAGGTCCGACGAGGGCCACGAATTCACCGGGGGCGATGTCGAAGCTGACCTCGCGCAAGACCAGGGGATCCGCCGAGGCGTAGCGAAAAGACAGGTCGCGCGCCTCGATCCCCCCCGCGACCCGCGCGCCGAGCACCGCCGGTCCGGTCGTTTCGGGCGCCGCTCCGACGATGTCGCCCAACCGCTGCAGGTGCAGGCCCAGGAGCGTGAACTCCATGCCCTGGTTGATCAGGGAGAAGCAACGGTCGGTGAAGGTCTGGCGGAAGGAAAGGAAGGCCAGAAGCATGCCGACCGACAGGCCGGCCCCGTCGATGATCAGGCGCGCGCCGAAGAAGACGACCAGGACGAACTGGATCGCCATGACGCTGTTCTGCAAGAACCCCAGGAGGATGTTGAACTTCGCGACGGAGACCGACGTGTTGATCGTGCTGGCGTAGCGGTTGCGCCAGGCCGCCTCGCGCTCGATCTCGCGCCCCATCAACTTGATCGTCACGGCCGCCCGCACGGTCTCCATCAAATGCGATCGCTCCTTGGCCGAAGCGATCAGCTGCTCCTCGGTCCTCGACCGCAGGAATGGATAGAAGACGGCCGCGAGGATCAGCATCAGCAGGATCGACGCGCAGACCACGCCGGCCAGCAACGGCGAATAGAGGAACAGGATGACGGCGGCGAGCAGCGCCATCACCCCGTCGATGACCGAAGCGATAAGGCCTCGGGTCAGCGCGTCCTGGATCGGCGAGGTGGACCCCAGACGAGAGAGGATGTCGCCGACGTGGCGCTTTTCGAAGAAGTTCGACGGCAGCCTCAGCAGGTGGTGCACCAGGTTCCCCACCATCTGGTAGGTCAGCATGCTGCCGAACACCTGCAACATCCACGATCGCATCGCCGTCATGCCCAGTTGCAGCAGTATGAGACCGCCGAACCCCAGCGCCAGGACGGTCAGGAGGTTTTCGTCCATCCGCCCGATCGCCTCGTCGACGACAAGCTGGATCTGGAACGGCCCCGCGAAGGCGACGATCTGGAGCGCCAGGGACAGCGACAGGATCTGGACGAAGGCCGGAACAAAGCCTCGCTGTCGCGACCACAGGCTTGAGATGCGCACATCCACGCGCGCTTCGGTCTTCTGGAAATCCGCCTTCGGGACGACTTCCAGCACCACGCCCGTGAAGTGGTTCGAGACGTCCTCGCGACTGAGCGTCCGGACGCCGCGCGCGGGATCGTGGATGACGACCCGATCACGCTCCACGGCCTTCAGCACGACGAAATGATTGAGGTCCCAGTGCAGGATCGCGGGTGTCCGCACCTTGGCGAGGGCGTCGACGCCGATGCGCAGGGGGCGGCTCTCGAACGCCAGCTGGTCGGCCAGCGACATGAGATTCCGCAGGGTCGCTCCGGCCAGGGAGATCGAAAAGCGCTGTCTCAGCCCGTTCAGATCGATCTCGTGGCCATGATACGCGGCGATCATGGCCATGCAGGCCAGGCCGCATTCGGCGCCCTCGGAGGCCAGCACGACCGGCAACTTTCGGCGGCGTTCGAAATTCAGGGCGTCCAGCAGGTCGATCATCGGCGGCCCGCGGCATAGATCGGGTCGAGCAGCCATTCGACCAGCGAGCGCCGGCTCAGCACCACGTCCGCGTTGGCCAACATGCCCGGGCGCAACGGCATGTCCTGGCCGTAGGCCCGCACGCTCTGCCGATCGAGCTTCACGCGGACCCGGAAGACGGGCTCCTGCAGGGCCAGGCCGGGGATGGAAAGCTCGCCCGGCGCGAGCACCGTCCTGGAAACCGTGCGCACCCTTCCGCGGGCGGCGCCGAATTTTTGATGCGGGAACGCCTGGTACATCAGGCGCACCTCCTGCCCCGGCCGTATGAAGCCCGCCGCCCGGGAGGGCGCGAACAGTTCGGCCTCCATCCCGTCGCCGGACGAGACGACGGCGATGGTGGCGCCCGAGGGCAAGGTCTGGCCGACATCCACCGGGATCGCCCCCACCCGGCCGGCGATCGGCGCGGTCGCCACGTAGGTGGACTGGAGGGCGGCGGCGGTGCCCTTCTGCCGGACCTCCGCGATCGCGGCCTTCGATTGGGCCGTGGCGGCCCGGGCGTCCAGGGGGACGGTCCTCAACTGGGCGTCCAGGTCGCCGATCTGGCGCTCGTAGGTCAGGACAAGGGTACGGACCTCGGCGGCGTCCTGGGCCATCATCAACGCCGTCGACCGGGCCGCATCGAGGTCCCGGCGGCTGAGATATCCCTCGGCCGCGACGCGTTCGAAGCGCTCGACATTGACGTTCGCCAGTCGCGTCCGTTCTTCGAGGGCCAACAGCCGAGCGCGGGTTTCGGCGAGTTCCCGCTCGAGCGCCAGGCGCTGGCTCGCGAGCCGCGCGGCCTGGACCGACAGCCGGGCCTGGGTCGCGCGATCCTGGGCTTCGAGAGCATCCGATTCCGCGGCGACGTCGCGCACCATCGCCCGTCCCGCGTCGCCTTCCGGAACGTCCATCGACGTCCGCAGCACGGCCAGGGCCTGCCCCTGGCGGACGACCTGGCCTTCGGTGACATCCAGGGCTTCCACCATGCCGGCCTGACGCGCGGTGACGCGAATGAGGCCGGCCTGCGGAACGAGCCAGCCCGTCACGGTCTCGCGCCGGGTGTATGTCGCCGTGACGCAGAACACCGCGACCGCGACGACCACGGCCACGCAGCCCCAGGCCAGCACGCGTGTGGAAGGGCGCGAAGCGAGGATGACCTCGCCCTCGAGGCGCCGGCTGGCGTGGGCGACGGCTTGAGGCCGGAACAGGTCGCTATTCACTTTGGTGGATCACCACGCTCGGGAAGGTCGGCCGGCGGTTTCCCGCCGGCCTCGCCGCTAGTTTTCCTTTCCGCCCGGTTCCTTGTTCCCGTCCGAGTGCGGGGAGCCGCCGCCGCTGTCGCCGCCGCCGCCACCGCCGCCGGCCGGAGCCTCGCCGCCCGTCTTGGTGCGCGTGACCTCGATGGTGCCGAAGGGCGTGGGGATCGTGATCTTCACGGTCGTCGTGGTGCCCGCGCCGGAGACGAAATCGATCTCGTCGTCGTTCAGCGGGCGGAAATCGTTGTCCGTGGCGTGGGCCAGGTTCGAACTACGCATTTGTGACCTCCAGTGATTACCCCGAAACTGGGCAATCAACCATAGGTACAATATTTTATTTCAATCAATCGGAAATATACATTATCATCAATCACGACTAGGACACCGCCGGGACGAAGGGGCGATCGAGGCCCGGACCCGGTGTGAGGAGGATCCGCCCGGAGGGATAGTCGAGGGTCAGTCCGAAGCGCGCGAGAAGGGGCAGGCCGATATTGCCGGCGAGGCTTTCGGCCCCGCGTCCCTTGTCGAGATCGACGAAGAGCGCCGGCACGTCGCGAAACGTCCACGGGCCGAGCGCCGCCGTCGTGATCCTGGCTTGTCGGGACGCGTGCGAACCCGATACGTCGACGCTGCTGGCGGTCGTCCACGGACGACGGGTCAGCATCCGCCGAGGCTTCCAGAAGGAGCCGTACAGGATCAGCGGCGCCGCGGCGTTCCCGAGATCGATGGCGAAGTCGACCAGGCCGATGTCCTCCAGGCGCACCTGCACGGTGGGGATGGTCCCAACCCTGCGGATCGGGAGGGATCGCGCGCCGGCCGGAGCCTGGAAACGGGAGGGCGCGATGAATTCGAGCTCGCCGGCCTGGAAGTCGATCGCCGCCGCCACCTGGTCGAGCACATCCTGGCCCAGGATGACCTGGATGGCGCGACCCACCGACCGGCGGACCGCGGAAAGATCGCTGAGGCCCACGCTCTGCCCGGCGACGGTCATGCCCGCGATCCTGATCGGCGGCCCTTCGGCCGCCTGGACGTCGATCGTCGCGCCGCTCGTGCCCGGCGCCTTGAAGGCCCCGGCGCCGCGGACGCCGACGCCGCGGGCGAAGGCCAGGTCGAGGTGGGTCGCGGACGAACCGCTGTCCAGCAGCGCCAGCACCTGGCGTCCCGCTATCTCGACGGGAAATATCAGGTCGGTCCCGGGGCCGAAGGCTATGGGGCCTGTCCCCTGGGCGGCCGTCTCGAAGCTCACCGTGGTCCGGGGCCGCGGCGGCGAGAACACCTCGGCCGGCGGCGGCGCGTTGCAGCTCACCCCGATGTAGGCGAACGTCTCCAGCGCTTCGGAACCGTCCTGCTCGAGGTCCACGGCTTCCGTCTTCTCGAGGAACGGCCAGCGGACCCCATCGATCAACCGCCAATCCTCGTAGCGGGAGAAGTGGCTGCCTTCCGGTTCGACGACGCGGATTCCGCCCAGCGCGCCGGTCTCGGGCGCGATGAAGAGACTGATCGTCACCGGACCCGGAAATTTCGCCGTCAGCACGCCCCAGGTCTGTCCGTAGCGGCGCTGCGGTTCGTCGGATCGCCAGCCGGCGCCCAGGATCCACGGGGAGAGAACGCTGGCGGCGGGATAGCGACGCTCGCCCGTCGTCGACCGTTCGACACGGCCGTCGACGCCCTGGACCCAAGCGTCCGCCTTCGCCGTGACGAGCCTGGTCTTGATGGGACCGGCCTCGACCGTTTCCGAAGAGCGCCCTTCGGCGTCCACCCAGGTCCGGCGGATCGCGTCGAGGTCGGCGACCCTGACCCTCGCCACCGCGGCAATCAGCCTGACGGCGTCGAAGGCGCGCCCGCCGCGCCAGGCGCGATAGCGCTCCAGAAGCGGCGGGGACGAGACCAAGGCCTTGGCCCAGCCGGGGATCGCGGCAAGGGCCACGCCCATCAGCAGCCGCCGTCGACCGGGCAAGTCTCTCTCCAACTGCACTGAATGCCCCCAAAAGCGCGCGGCGTTCCGTCGTGCTTCCAGCCAAACTGCCCACGCGACAGAAGTGCGTCAACACTCCCGTTGGTTGAGGGGCGATCTCGGCTCCCTAGCGGCCCACCGGAACCCGCATCGCCAGAATCTCCCGCGTCTGCCGCGTGATCCCGTACAGCACCCCCGGCTGGCTTTCGTCCCAGTCGATGGACTGGCCCTCGGCCTCCATGCCGACGGTGTCGAGGTGGTCGAGCACGCCGCCGCCCATCGGCAGCTGCATGACGTAGAGCTCCGGCCGGTCGTGGCCGCTGAGATAGAGCTTGCCGTCCGGGCCCCAGCCGCCGCCCGAGATGCTCATCGGCGCGATGCGCTCCAGCACCGAGGCCGGCAGGCCCCAGGCCTCCAGCCGCCGCCACTGGTCGTCGAACTTCACCAGGGTGGTGTGGCGATGGTCGCGCGGGGGCTCGCCGCCCTTGCCGTCGTAGTTGGCGAACATCACCCACCAGAAGCCGTCGTGGCGGTCGACCCAGGTGGCCGAGCCCGTGCCCAGGCCCAGCGAGACGCTGCGCCGGTGCGCCAGGCTTGCGGGATCGAACATCTCGATCGTGCTGACCTGGGGCGTGGCGGGGAAGTTGGAGCTGGCGCAGACCAGGTCCTTGTCGATCACCGCGCAGGCGTTGATGTGCGGGAAGCGGGCCTTGTCGCCCGTCCATTCCGCGCGCTTCTCGCCGGTCTTCTTGTCGAAGCGGACCAGCCTGGAATTGCTGACAGAATAGATGTCGCCGGGCCCG
The DNA here is from genome assembly GCF_037402475.1 of Caulobacter sp. CCG-8. Lineage (NCBI taxonomy): Bacteria > Pseudomonadati > Pseudomonadota > Alphaproteobacteria > Caulobacterales > Caulobacteraceae > Caulobacter > Caulobacter sp. CCG-8. Next base: position 28,147 of record NZ_JBBEUD010000010.1, on the reverse strand, counting down.
ACCGCCGCGCCCTGGGTGGCGCCCCCGTCGTAGCGGCGGAGCGTCTCGGCCTTGCGGGCCGGCGCGTCGCCTGACGACGCGGGAGCGGGCGCGGGAGCCGGCGCGGCCTGAAGCGCGAGGGCGGCCAGGAGCAGCGGGAGCATCGGTCTTCCTTCATCGACAGGCCGGCCGCCGAGTCGGCGCGGCCTTGGCCGCCCAGTCTGGCAGTCCAATGTTGCAGTCCGGCGACCCCGCCGCACGCCCGAAACGAAAACGCCCCCGGACGCGGGTCCGGGGGCGCTTCGAGATCGATGGCGAAGGACGCTTAGGCGGCGTTCTTCAGCAGCGACTTGGTCAGGATGCCGATGGCGGCTTCGCGGTCGATGCGCTCGATGGCGGCGACTTCGCGGGCCATGCGGTCCAGGGCCGATTCATAGAGCTGGCGCTCGGAATAGGACTGTTCCGGCTGGTTCTCGGCGCGGTGCAGGTCGCGGACCACCTCGGCGATCGAGATCAGGTCGCCGGAGTTGATCTTGGCTTCGTATTCCTGGGCGCGGCGCGACCACATGGTGCGCTTCACGCGGGCGCGGCCCTTCAGGGTGGTCAGGGCTTGCGACACGACATTGCCTTCGGCCAGCGGGCGCAGGCCCGCGGTCTTGGCCTTCTTGGTCGGCACGCGCAGGGTCATCTTTTCGTGGTCGAAGGTGATGATGTAGACCTCGAGCGACATCCCGGCCACTTCCTGGGTCTCGACGCCCTGGATGCTGCCCACGCCGTGCGCGGGGTAAACGACGTGATCGCCGACCGAGAATTCCAGACCGCTCTTGCTCATTCGTTCGTCCTCAATAAGTTCGGGCAAAGCCCAAAACACCGCGTCTCGAAAGCATCCAAAGGGCGTCCCAAACGGCGACAGGGACCCGTCCGCGAAATGCTTGCGGGGCCAAGACCGGTCGGGATTGGGATAGTTCTTAAGTCACCCTTCGCCTTCGATCGGGCGCGCCGGTTTCCCGGCTGACATCGTCCACATGACGGGCAGGCGCGGGAGATCGCGACCTTTACGTCGGGAGCGACAATATCATAAAATTCAGCTTGATGAAAGGCTTGCGACCTGTTTAGCCGCCCGATCCGACCCGTTCGGACAAGCTTCCCGAGGTTTTTCGCGGAATTTTTCGTCGAATCCGCCGGTTTTGGCGTTCGCGCGCGGAGCGGGGCCGTAGGGCCCGCCGGGCGAGTCGGGACGCCCCGCAATCGGGACGCCGCCTCGGGTCCGGCGCCGCGGCGCCGGCCGGCTCAGCTGCCCTTGCCGGGCTTTTCGCTGAAGTACTTCTCGAACTTGCCGGTCTCGCGCTCGAACTCTTCGCGGTCGGCGGGCGGCGTGCCCTTCACGGTGATGTTCGGCCAGATCTTGGCGTACTCGGAATTGATCCGCAGCCACTTGCCGTCCGGCTCGTCCTCGGTGTCGGGCTTGATGGCGTCGATCGGGCATTCCGGCTCGCAGACGCCGCAGTCGATGCATTCGTCCGGATTGATGGCCAGGAAGTTCTCGCCCTCATAGAAGCAGTCGACCGGGCACACCTCGACGCAGTCCATGAACTTACATTTGATGCAGGCGTCGGTAACGATGTAGGTCATCGAAGGCTCTGGTCGGTTCCGGGTCGTCTAGAGAGGCCGCGTTTTCGAAGCCGGGCGGCCGAATGTCAATGCGGCTTGGCTGCGCGGGAGCGCAGGATTTCTGACACCTGCCCTGAGATGGGCGTCTGGCGCCACCTTAAATAGGCTCGGATCTCCATATACCGTCGTTACGTTACCCTTTCTTATCGAAGCTCGGTCACAACCAAGCCGAGGAAAACAAACAAGAAGTCGACAACCCGACCCATGACGAGAACCGCCGTGCGCCCCCACGTCTCGATCACCGACCGCGAGACCAAGACGCCAGGCGCCCAGATGGACGCCTTCGAGACGTTCGTGCGTCATGCCCCCTTCGCGGCGGCCCTGGTCGACAACGCCTTCCGCCTCACCGCCGTCAGCCCCGACTGGGAAAGCCACGGCCTGAGCCCCGACCTCCACATCGGCGACGACTTCCGCCGCGCCCTGTTCAACCCCGAGGACGTCGACAGCCTGGAGCGCTGCGTGGCGTTCGGCGAGCCGTTCTCGCGCTATCGGGCCATCTCGCTCAACGGCGCCGAGTCCCGCATCTGGCGCACCGAATTCGCCGCCACCCTCACCGAGACCGGCCGCACCCTGGCGGTGATCGTCACCGCCCGCGACGTCAGCGGCTACGCCGAGACCGCCCTGAAGGCCGAGCGCGACCAGCAGCGCCTGAAGATGGCGCTGGAGCTCGACGAGCTGATGGTCCGCGAATACGACCTGCGGACCGGCGAGATCTACTGCTCGGGCACCTCGCCGGAGCTGGAGAAGTGGTGCCTGTTCAAGGACGACCCGCTGGAGATCGTCCATCCCGACGACCGCGAGAAGATGGCCGAGCTGGTCCGCAACCGGAAGGACGGCGAGGCCCAGGTCTTCGAGTTCCGCCTCAACCGCGACGACGGCGTCGAGACCTGGGTGCGCTCGGTCGGGAAGAAGTTCCTGGGGGCGGATGGGAAACCGGAGCGCCTGGTCAACCTGTTCAAGGACATCACCGACCGCCGCCGCCACACCGAGGCCGTCGAGAACCTGGCCTTCAAGGACAGCCTGACCGGCCTGCCCAACCGCGCCTATTTCAATCGCAAGTTCCAGGAGGCCGTCGACGCCTCGGAGATGATGGGCGAGCTGTTCGGCCTGATCATGATCGACGTCGACCACTTCAAGGACATCAACGACACCCTGGGCCACGACGCCGGCGACGCGCTGCTCAAGCGCCTGGCCGAGATGCTGCACGCGGCCTTCCGCGCGGGCGACACGGTGGCCCGCCTGGGCGGGGACGAGTTCGCGGTGATCCTGCGCGGCCTGCATTCCGAGGCCGACATGATGCGGCCCGTCAACGCGCTGCAGGACCTGCTGCGCCGGCCCATCGAGCACGGCGGCCGCAGCTTCTCGGTCAGCGCCAGCATCGGGGCGGCCCTGCACGGCGATCCCGACGCCGACCCCAGCCATATGATCAAGAACGCCGACATCGCGCTCTACCGGGCCAAGGATGAGGGCCGCAACCGCAGCGTCGTCTTCGACCCCTCGATGCGCTCGGCCCTGGAGCAGCGCGTCGAGCTGCTGCGCGACGTGCGCGCGGCGATCGCGGCCAAGGAGTTCGTGCTCTACTACCAGCCGATCGTCGACATCGCCTCGCACAGCGTCAGCGGCTTCGAGGCCCTAATGCGCTGGGACCATCCCGAACAGGGCGTGCTGACGCCCGACCGCTTCCTGGCCGCCTTCGAGGACCAGGACCTGTCGCTGAAGCTGGGCGACATGGCCTTCGAGACGGCGCTCAAGCAGATGCGCGACTGGCTGGACCAGGGCGTGGAGTTCGGCCGCGTGGCCGTCAACATCTCGGCCGCCCAGTTCCGCAGCGGACGCCTGGCCGAAGAGGTCCAGGACCGTCTCAAGCGCTGGAACGTGCCCTGCGAGCGCCTGACCATCGAGGTCACCGAGAACGTCTATATGGGCTGGGGCTCGGAGATGGTCAGCGAGACCGTCCGCCAGCTGCACCGGGCCGGGGTGATGATCGCCCTGGACGACTTCGGCACCGGCTACGCCAGCCTGGCCAACCTGCGCCAGTTCCCGATCGACCGGCTGAAGATCGACAAGTCCTTCGTCCAGAACGCCGAGGACGCCGCCATCGTGAAGGCGGTGATCACCCTGGGCTCGTCCATGGGCATGAAGGTGGTGGCCGAGGGCGTCGAGGACCAGGCCCAGCTGGACGCCCTGGCCGACTACGGCTGCGACCAGATCCAGGGGTATCACTTCAGCCGGCCGATGCCGGCGGGGATGGTGCCGGGGTTCCTGGAGCGGTTCGGGGAGTAGATGCTCCCCCTCCGGCTCTTCGGGCCACCTCCCCCAGAGGGGGAGGAGCTTTAGCCCTCCACCGCCTCGTACAACTCCCGCGCCTCCGTCGCCGGTCCGCGGCGTTCGCCGAAGCCCAGCACCCGCACCGACACCACCCGCCCGCCGATCGCGAACACCAGCCCATCCCCGATGCGCAGGCCGCGCGAGGGCTTGTCGACCCGGCTCTCCACGCCGGTGCGGGTCAGGCGGATGCGGCCCTCCTCGACGAAGCGGCCGGCCAGGGAGCGGGTCTTGAAGAACCGCGCGCGCCACAGCCAGACGTCGGCGCGGCAGTGGCCGGGATCGGCGTCGGTCATGCGGAAGCCTTGGCGGCGCCGGCGGCCGGCTTGCGGCGGCGCGGCTTCTTCCGGCGCGGCGGCGGCTCGGTCAGCTTGGCGAGAGCCGCGAAGGGCGAGTCCGGGCGCGCCTTGACGCGCGGTTCGGGCAGGGCCGCTCCGCGCCGCTTCCAGACGATCGGGTCGCCTTCCTTGGGGCGGATGGCCGGGGTGTAGTCCAGGGCCCGCAGCACGGCGGCGGCCTCGGCCGGGGTCCAGCCCAGGGCGTCGCGGGCGGCGTCCGCCAGCACCACCCCGCCGGGCCGCTGGCCCTCGCGCAGCAGGGCGTCCAGGCGCTCCAGCATCTCGACCGGGACCACGTGCCTGCCGACCAGGCGCAGGCCGTTGGCGGCCAGGGCGCGGGCGTCCGGCGTCGGGCTTGGCGCGGCCGCCAGGCGCTCGCTCTCGCCGCGCCAGCCGCCCGGCGTCAGGGCCCGGGCCGTGGCCAGGGCCTCGGGCCGCAGCACCGAGGGCAGGAACAGGCTGAACGCCCCGATCCGCACGCCCAGGCTCTTCAGCGTCCGCCGCTCGGCCTGGCTCATGGCCTTCAGGTCGGTGTCGACCGCGCGTTTATCCAGCACGCCCCCGGCTTCGAGAAGCCGGTGGGCCAGGCCGCGCGGCAGGCCCTTCAGCTCGCCGCCGCCCAGGGCCCGCTCCAGCTTGCGCAGGCCGTGCAGCTTGCGGTCGACCTCGCCGGCCAGGAAGGCGTCCAGCCGCCGTTCGGCCCGCTCGCGGACCGAGGCCTCGCCCAGCTCGCCCAGCAGGCGCGCGCGCGGCTGCATCAGATTGCCGCCCGCCCGCACCGCGCCCGCCGTCTCGCCCTTCCACAGCACCGCCCCGTCCGGGGTCAGGGTGAAGGCGGCGTCGGCCTCGGCCGCCAGCTGGCCCAGGCGTCTTGCGACCTCGGGGGTGACCGCCCGCTGGGCGGCGTTGCGCAGGGCCTTCTCCTCGAGGGCGCTGGCGCCCTTCTCCTGGACGAAGGTGACGCCGGTCAGCCGGCCGACGATATGACCCTCGACCGTCACCGCCCCGTCGGCGCCGACGCCGGCCAGCATGGTCTCGCGGTCGCCCAGCTGGCGCATCAGCACGCTGGTGCGCCGGTCGATGAACCGGGCCATCAGCTTCTCGTGCAGGGTGTCGGAGAGGCGATCCTCCAGCTGCCGCGTCACGCCCTGCCAGTGGGCCGGGTTGTGCAGCCAGTCGCCGCGGTTGGCGATGTAGCTGAGGGTGCGCACGCCCGACAGGCGGGCGGCCAGGCTGTCGATCTCGCCGTCGGTGCGGTCCAGCGCCTTGAACTGGCCGGCGATCCAGTCCTCGGGCAGGCGCTTGCGGCCCGTGGTCAGGTCGTCGAACAGGGTGCGGACCATGCGCTGGTGGTCGTCGTCGGTGGTCTTGCGGAAGTCCGGCGTCTGGCAGACGTCCCACAGCCGGATCAGGGCCGAGCGGTCGGCCTTGCAGCGGGCGATGACGTCGTCCTGCTGGGCCAGCTTGCGCAGGGTGCGCTCGTCCAGCGCCTCTTCCGACAGGCTCAGGCCGTTGCGATGCGGCGGCTCGGCCAGCGAGCGCAGCAGGCCCTGCAGGCTGCCGAAGTCGAGGCGGCCGTTGCGCCACTCCGCCCCCATCACCGGCTCGAACCGGTGATGCTCGACGGCCTCGACCAGATCCTCGTCCATCTCCTCGCAGTCGCCGGTGACGCCGAAGCTGCCGTCGCGGGTGAAGCGTCCGGCGCGGCCGGCGATCTGGCCCACCTCCTGCGGATGCAGCCAGCGGGTGCGCTTGCCGTCGAACTTGCGCAGGCCGGCGAAGGCCACGTGGTCGACGTCCATGTTCAGGCCCATGCCGATGGCGTCGGTGGCCACCAGGAAGTCGACCTCGCCGCTCTGGTAGAGCGCGACCTGGGCGTTGCGGGTGCGGGGGGAGAGGCTGCCCATGACCACCGCCGCCCCGCCCCGTTGGCGGCGGATCAGCTCGGCGATGGCGTAGACGGCGTCGGTCGAGAAGGCGACCACCGCCGTGCGGCGCTGCAGACGGGTCAGCTTCTTGGAGCCGGTGTAGGTGAGGGTCGAGAACCGCTCGCGCGTCACGATCTCGGCGTCGGGCAGCAGGCGGCGCACCAGGGGGGCCATGGTCCCCGCGCCCAGCAGCATGGTCTCGAACCGGCCCCGGGCGTGCAGCAGCCGGTGGGTGAAGATGTGGCCGCGCTCGGGGTCGGCGCACAGCTGGATCTCGTCGATGGCCACGAACTCGACCTCGCGGCCCAGCGGCATGGCCTCGACCGTGCAGACGAAATAGGCCGCGCGCGGCGGGACGATCTTCTCCTCGCCGGTGATCAGGGCGACGGACGCCTTGCCGCGCAGCTTGACGATGCGGTCGTAGATCTCGCGGGCCAGCAGGCGCAGCGGCAGGCCGATCATGCCCGAGGCGTGGCCCAGCATCCGCTCGACGGCCAGGTGGGTCTTGCCGGTATTGGTGGGGCCGAGCACCGCCGTCAGCTTGGAAGGGGCCAGGCCTGTCGAACGGTCACTCATGACTCAAAGGTGGGATGGGAATCGACCTTAGGCAAGCGGGGGCCTAGGGCGACTGGACGTCACGGCGGCGCTGGGCCATGCAGGATGCATGACGCTCATCCTCACCCGCATGGCGGCGCTTCGCATCCAGAACGCGCGGGCGGACTTGGTCGCGGCGGTCATGAGAGTGCGGGCGCGGCTCGGCCTGCTGCCGCCGCCCCAGGTCCGCCACGCCGCCGCGCATTGGCGCAAGGGCGTCACCTATGTCCACGCCATGGGCGCGTCGGTCGCGGGCGTCCATCACCACATGCCGCCGGTCCAGCGTTTCGAGGCCGACGCCGACGCCGCCGAGATCGGCGCGGCCGTGCTGGCCGGCCTGGCCGCCTATCGCGAGCGGCTACGGTTTCCGCCCGCCGATTCCCCGGCCGCCAAGGCGCGATACCTGGACTTCCTGAAGCTGCTGGACGCCAGGACCAACGCCGAGATGGCCAAGGGCGGAAAGTTTGTGACCATCGAGGGCGCGGCCGACACCCTCCGCTTCACGCCCTGGCGCAACGAGGGCGCGCGACGCGGCTTTTCGGGCATGCCGCCCGAGGCCAACCTGGAGCTGCCCGCCGACGCCAGCCTGGAAGACCTGGGCAAGGCCCTGGCCGAGGCCTTCGCGCGCTGCGCCTGACTGGACGCCGCGCGGGCGATCGTCCAACGATGGCGCATGTCCGCCCTTGTCGCCGCCGCCTCCCCCGTCGAACTGGCCGCCCTCTGGCGCCTCGACCTGCTGACGGCGCGGGACGTGGTCCAGGTCTGCCAGGCCTGGCTGGAACAGGGCCTCGACGAGGCGTCGCCGGACATCGCCGTCCTGGCCGGCGAGATCGATCCCCGCCTCGACGATCTGCGCCCCCGCTTCGAGCGCGCCCTGGCCGCTCTCACCGGCCCCGTGCTCACCCGCGACGAAGCCCTGCTGATCGCCCTGCGCCTGCACCTGGCCGTCGCCCTCGTCCAGCCCGACGCGCGGTTCATGGGGGCCGTGGACCTGGCGGTCATCCGCTTCGCCCACGTCAGCGAGCGCCGGCTGGTGATCCATCCGGCGCGGCTGACGGACCGTCCGGACGAAACCTTCGCCGAGCAGAACCTGGGCCTGGAGTACGCCTATAGCCTCTATTGGGAGCTCGACGATCTCCTCGAGGGGCAGCTGATGGTCGCCGATCCCGCCGCCGTGGAGGCCGAGCTGAGGCGCGACCTGCGCGCGGAGGTCCAGACCCTGCACGACCACCTCCGCGCCCTGGAGGCGGACAGGAGGCGGGCGGCGATCCTCGCCTGACGGATCGGCGCCCCGGACCGGCAACGCCGCCCCCGTCCGGCGCGTTGTGATCTTGTCCGAGGAGGAGGCTCCAGCCGTGCAGAACTCCCGATGGAAGGCCGCCAGCGCCGAGGTGCACGAAGCCCTGCGCGACGCGAAGATCGCGGCGGTGATGCACGCCGTCGAGAAGGTGGACGCGGCCCTGATCGCCGACGAATACGCGGTGTTCGCCGCCGCCCTGGCGCCCGAGCTGGTGGTCAACAACCCCGGCAACATCGTCGCCGCCAGCGCCGTGGTCCGCCAGCTGAACGCCGACGGCAAGATCGCCTACAGCCAGTACGAGCGCCTGCTCGAACACGCCTCGCTGCGCGGCGAGATGGTGCTGCTGATGGGCGAGGAGACCGTGGTGCCCAAGCCGCCCAATCCGCTGGCCGGCCAGACCGTGCACCGCCGCTTCACCGAGCTGTGGCGGCCCGACGGCGAGAAGTGGCTGCTGACGGCCCGCCAGGCGACGGTGGTGCGGTAACTTCCCCCGAACGCAAAACCGTTATCATCCCGGACCCAGGGGACTGGGCAGAGGCCTTGCGGTTCACCTGGGCCCCGGACAAGCGCTCCGCGCTTTCCGGGATGATACCCCGTGGAGAGCCGGCGGAACAGGGCTCCTACTTCTCGAACACCACCTTGCCGTCGACGATGGTCAGCACCGCGTCGGCCTTGAGGATTTCCGGCGGGGCCACCGTCATCAGGTCCTTGCTGAACACCGTCACGTCGGCCTTCTTGCCCGCCTCCAGCGTGCCGCGGTCCTGTTCGGCGAACGCGGCGTAGGCGGGGGCCCAGGTCAGCATGCGCAGGGCCTGGTCGCGGCTGACGGCCTCGTTGAGGCTCCAGTCGGCGTTGGCGAAGCCGTCCAGGCTGTGGCGGTAGACGGCGGCGTAGAACTCGATGCGCGGGTCGCCCACCTCGACCGGGGCGTCCGAGCCGGCGGCGATCACCGCCCCGCTGTCCAGGAAGTCCTTCCAGCGATAGCCCTCGTGCAGCCGCGCCTTGCCCAGGCGGGCGGGGGCGAAATAGAGGTCGCCGATGGCGTGGCTGGGCTGCATCGAGGCGATGACCCCCAGCTTGGCGAAGCGCGGCACGTCGGTGTCGGTGACGATCTGCGAATGCTCGATGCGCCAGCGGGCCGTCGTGTCGCCCGCCAGGGCCTCCTCGAACCAGTCCAGGGTCATGCGGTTGCCCCGGTCGCCGATGGCGTGCATGGCCACCTGGGCGCCGACGGCCTTGGCCCGCTTCATCAGGTCCAGCCCCTTGTCGCGCGGTGTCAGCTGCAGGCCCAGGCCCTCGGCGTCGCTGTAGGGCTCGAGCAGCGCCGCGCCGCGCGAGCCCAGGGCGCCGTCCATGTAGAGCTTGATCCCGCGCACCCGGATCAGGCCCGTGCCGTCCTGGGAAGGCCCTATGGGCAGGACCACGTCGGCGCTGGCCGGATCCATGTAGTTGTCGACGCGCAGGCTGAACTTCTTCTCCCGCGCCAGCCCCTGCAGGATCACCACGTCGGCCTTGTCGACGCTCATATTGTCCAGCCCCGTCCAGCCGCGCGAGGCGTAGAGGGCGCCGGCCTTTTCCAGGGCCTGGCGCTTGAGGGCGTCGGACGGCGGCGGGATCACCCCGGCCACCAGGCCCTGGGCGTGGTCGATCAGCATGCCGTCGGGCTCGCCGGCCGGGCCCTTCAGAATCTGGCCGCCGGCCGGGGCGACGGTGTCCTTGGTCACGCCCGCCGCCGCCAGGGCCGCGGTCGAAGCGACCACCGCGTGGCCGTCGGCGCGCTCCAGCACCACGATCCGGCGGGGCGCGGCGCGGTCGAGGTCGGCGCGATTGGGGAAGCGCTTCTCGGGCCAGTGGGTCTCGATCCAGCCGCGGCCGTAGATCGGCCCCTCGGGATGGGCGTCGGCATAGGCCTTCACGGCGGCGACCAGGCTCTCGACCGAGGTGGTCTGGTCCAGGTTCAGGGTCAGCTCGCGCAGGCCGATGCCGGTCAGGTGGGCGTGGGCGTCGACGAAGCCGGGGAAGGCCGCCGCGCCCTTCAGGTCGATGTCGCGCGCGTCCTTGGCCGCCTTGGCCTTGGCGGCGGCCAGGTCGCCGACGAAGGCGATGCGGTCGTCGCGGATCAGTACGGCCTGGGCCGTCGGGGCGGCGGCGACGCCGGTATGGATCGGCCCGCCGTGGATCAGGATGTCGCCGGCGAACGCCGGGACGCTGGTGGTGGCCAGCAGGGCGGCGAGGGTGAGGATGCGGCGCACGACGATCTCCCGACAGCAAGAAACGGGAAATCTAGGCCGGGAACGGCGGCGTTGGAACCTTGACCTTTGGACTTGCCGTCGGCCGCCCGGTCGCGAAACTCACCCTGACCTCAGCGGCGCCGGGAAAGACGATGAAAGCCTACCTCGTGCTCGACTTCGCCATCCGCGACCTGCGCGGTTTCATGCCCTATGTGGCCCAGATCCCGGCCTTCATCGCCAAGCACGGCGGCAAGTATGTCGTCCAGGGAACGGAGCCGACGGTCATGGAGGGCGACTGGGCGCCGCAGCGGATGGTGATCCTGGAGTTCCCCTCGCGCCATGACGCCCAGGCGTTCCTGGACGACCCCGAAGCCCAGCCGCTGTTCGCCGTGCGCCACGCCACCACCGACAGCAAGCTGGTCCTGGTCGACGGCTGTGACTGAGCGGGACGATAGCGGATAACGGACTCCGACATCGCGCCCCCCTCTCCAACCGTCGCGTCGCGCTGTTATATTGCCCCCATGACCGCCCCCTCCCCGACCCAGGGCTTCGCGCTCTTCGACACGCCGATCGGCCTGTGCGGCCTGGCCTGGGGCGAGCGGGGGCTGGTCGGCGCGCAACTCCCGGACCCGACGCCCGGCGCCTCGTGGGACCGCCTGCGCCGCCGCTATCCCGACGCCGTCGAGGCCGCCCCGCCGCCCGAGGTCCAGCAGGTGATCGAGCGGATCAACGACCTGCTGTCCGGCGGCCGCGACGACCTGACCGACGTCGAACTGGACTACGACGTGGTCGCGCCCTTCAACCGCCGTGTCTACGAGATCGCCCGCGCCGTGCCGCCGGGCGAGACCATCACCTACGGCCAGATCGCCAAGGCCGTCGGCGAGCCGGGCGCGGCCCGGGTCATCGGCAAGGCCATGGGCGAGAACCCCTGGCCGATCATCGTGCCCTGCCACCGCGTGCTGGGCGCCGACGGCAAGCCGGGCGGCTTTTCCTCGCCGGGCGGCCTGCAGACCAAGGCGCGGATGCTGACCATCGAGCGGGCCCGGACCAACGACGTCCCGACCCTGTTCGACCTGGAATTCTCGGTGGCGCCGAAGCGCGGGCGGTAGGGTCGAACCCGCCTGCACCCTAAATTTTGGTGTCATCCCGGAAAGCGCGGAGCGCTTGTCCGGGACCCAGGTGAACCGTAACGCGCCAGCCCCGTCCCCTGGGTCCCGGACAGCCTCTGCGAGGCTTCCGGGATGACAACGGTTTTGGGGCGCGATTTCTATCGGCCGAACCGATGGCGGCCAACCTCTCCGCCCTACAACCCCCGCCCCACCCGCAGCACCAGCTCGCGCAGCCAGATCGACCCCGGGTCCATCCGCGCCTCCACCGGATAGAACAGGTACTGTTGGTCCTCGCCCGGATCGATCGGCGGCTCGACCCGCAGCAGGTCCAGCGGCCCGGCCAGGGCGGCGATCAGTCGGCCGGGCACGAAGGCCACCAGGTCGGAGCGGGCGGTCATCCGCAGGGCCTGGAGATAGCTGGGCACGGCCAGGGCGATGCGGCGCTCTATGCCGTTCTGGCGCAGGAAGGGCTCGATGGCGTCGTCGCGCTCGCCCGCCCCGACCACGGCCACGTGCCGGGCGGCGTTGAACGCCGACAGGTCCGACAGCCTCGCCCCGTCCGGATGTCCGCGCCGCACTGCCAGGGCGTCTCGGTCTGTGTAGAGCGACTGGCGGTGGAAGCCGGGATAGGCCTCGCCGGTCCAGGCGATCACCAGGTCGACCGTGCGGGTGAAGTCGGGGGTCAGCACCGCCGGGCCGCGCCAGGGCACAACGTCCAGCCGCACGCCGGGCGCGGCGGCGGCGACCTGGTCCAGCACGGCGGGCATCAGCAGGTCGACGCACAGGTCGGGCATCATCAGCCGGAAGCCGCGCGCGCTGGTCGCCGGGTCGAAGCCCTGGTCCTGGAACAGCCCCCTCACCTGGTCCAGGGCCTGGGCCAGGGGCGCGCGCAGGGCCTCGGCGCGGGGCGTCAGCGCCATGCGCGGCCCCACCCGCACCAGCAGCGGATCGCCGGTCGCCTCACGCAAGCGGCGCAGGGCGTGGCTGACCGCCGGCTGCGACAGGTTCAGGCGCAGGGCCGCGCGCCCGACGCTCGCTTCGGCCAGCAGCGCGTCCAGCGCCACCAGCAGGTTCAGGTCCAGCTTGGCGAGGTTCATCCGGTGAATATAGACCATCATCAGCATCGATTGGATGAATGATCCACGCGGCCGGATGATGAGGCTCCACCCTTGAACGGAGAGCCGCCATGAGCGCGACCCAAAACAACAAGCGACTGATGCAGGCCATCTTCGACGGCCTGGCGCGCGGCGACGCCAGGCTGTTCCTCGACAGCCTGGACGAGACCACCGTCTGGCGGATGATCGGGACCACGCCCTGGTCGGGCGTCTACACCGGCAAGGCCGCCATCCGCCGCGACCTGCTGACCCCGCTGTTCGCCCAGTTCGCCGACCAGTACGTCAACACGGCCGACGCCATTGTCGCCGAGGGCGACACGGTGGTGGTCGAGTGCCGGGGCAAGGTCACGACCAAGACGGGCAAGCGCTACGACAACACCTATTGCTGGGTGTGCCGGCTGGCGGACGGCAAGATCGCCTCGCTGACCGAATACATGGACACCCAGCTGGTCGCCGAGGCCCTGGAGGCGCCCCAACGGGGCGCCGTCTGAAAGGAAGAGGCGCCGGGCAGGGCGGGCGGGAAGCTGCAGCGTTAACGCCGGTTCACCGTTCGTCGAACACGAGCGAAACGAATCATGACCGAATCAGCGACTTCGCCCGATTCAGTGTTTGTTCCCTACAAGCTATTGTAGCTTAATTCGGATTAACCACAAATCATGTTCCGCCGAGCTCGGCCGTCAGGGTCCGGGCCTGGGCCTGGGCGGCCTCGAACAGGCCCATGGCCTCGGCCAGGGCCGCGCGGGCGACGGCCAGCTCGCGGTCGACCTCGCCCGCCGCGCCGATCAGCGCCCGGACCGTCGCCGCCTCGACCAGCACGGTGGTGCGCTGCACGTGCTGGGCGGCGCTGACCAGCACCAGGGCGGCGGAGTGGACGGCGGCCGCGCGCAGGGCGACCGCCGTCGGGTCCACGGCCTCTCCCGAGGCGGGGGCCATGTCAGCCCTTCGGCTTGGCGGCGGGGCGCCGGGACGTGGCGGGCCTGGCGGCGGTCGCCGGCTTGGCCGACGACGGCTGGGCGGGCGCGGGCGTCAGGCCCTTGATGGCGGCCAGGGCGGCGTCGATCGCCTGGGCCTGGGCCTGGACGTCGCCCCCGCCGAAGGCGCGCAGGGCGGCCAGCAGCGACAGCATGTTGTCCGGCACGTCCGACTGGCCCAGCTTGGCCACGGTGGCGGCCGCGGCCGCGGTGTCGAAGCTGTAGAGCTGCATCACCCCCTGGGTGATGGCGGCCTGAGCCAGGATCGCCTGGTTCTGCTGGGCGGCCGTGGCGTTCTCGTAGAGGATGCCCGTCGAGTGGGCCAGGCTCTGATAGATCGCCCCCATGGCCATGGCCGGGGCGTCGCCCAGCACCTTGACGTTGGCCTGGGTGACGGCGTCGGTGATCTGGGAATTGACGGGAGTGTCGAGGGCCATGGCGTCTTCTCCGGACTGCCGGAGATCATCCTCCGGTCGTGCGGCGGCATTCTTCACGCGCGGCCCTCAGCTTGGCAATCGGCGTTATGCGAAACGCGCGCGCCCTCCCTACTCCGGCGTGCAGGTCGCGCTGACGCGCTTGGCCTCCATCACCCCGGCCAGCGGGATGCCGTTGATGGTCTTCATGTGGACGTTCAGGCGGAAGCTCTCGGGGGTGTAGGTCCCCTTGGCGTCCACGGGCGCCACGCGGCCCTTCTTGTCGGTCCAGGTGCCCTTCAGCTGCACCTTGCCGTCCTGCACCACCCGGGTGTCGTAGTCGCAGGTGTACTTGCGGGTGCAGATGCCCTTGGCGAACTGCTCGACGTCGGCCTGCTTGAGGCAGCGGTCCTCGCTGCCGGCCGGGATCGGGCCGACGCGGTAGCTGTATTCCCACTGGCCGGGCAGAATCGTCGTCCGCGCGCCGGCGGCGCCGGCGGCGCCGGCGATTTGGGGGGCCGCGACGGCCGCCACGGCGCCCAGAATCAGCGTTCCGGCGATCAGGGCGGGGGCGAACAGGCGCATGCGGTCGATCTCCTTCAGGGACGGCTCTATATATAGAGCGGCAGATGAACCGCGTTTGAAGGCGATGTTGGGGCCGCGCCCGCGCCCGTCACGCGCCCAAGACGTCCATCGACCGTCAGGCGCGGCTTGACTCGGCAAGGCCCCTTCGCCTATATCGCCCGCTCTCGCGCGGCGGTCCGCCCATCGCGCGCCGAAATTCATGTTGCGGAGCCTTCGGCTTCGCCTAAGCCCAAGGTATCCACATGTCGCGCCGTTGCGAACTCACTGGGGTCGGTCCGATGGTCGGCCACAATGTGAGCCACTCGAACATCAAGACCAAGCGCCGCTTCCTGCCGGCGCTGGCTCCCGCCTCGCTGCAGTCGGAATCGCTGGGTCAGACCTTCAAGCTGCGCATCAGCAACGCCGCGCTGCGCACCCTGGACTTCAAGGGCGGCCTGGACGTGTTCCTGCTGGGCGCCAAGGACGAGCAGCTGTCGCCGCGCGCCCTGAAGATCAAGGCCCAGGTGAAGGCGAAGGCCAAGGCCGCCGCGGTCGCCGCCTAAGACTTTCTCGGTTTACGCCGAACGAAAGGCCCGCGAGGTTCGCCTCGCGGGCCTTTTCGCGTCTGGATCCTCGGTGTCCACACCGGGCAAAACCCTGGGAGCCTGGCCGGGTTAGCCCCGATTGCGACGCCCCCGCCCCTTGCGGATGCTGCCCCGCGGCCACGCTCGGTCCGAGCCCGCCGACCAGGAGCCCATCCATGACCTTCAGAATCCTCGCCGTCTCGCTGCTGCTGGGCGCGAGCCTCGCCCAGGCCCCGGTCCCGGCCCACGCCGCCCAGGCCCAGGCGGCGCCCGCCGCCGAGGCCATGCCCGCGCCGGACAAGCCGCTGACCGCCGCCGATCTGGAAGGCATGCGCGAGGAGCTGCGCTCGTCCCGCAAGCAGATCATCGCGGCGACCCTGACCCTCAGCGACGCCGAGGCCACGCGCTTCTGGCCGGTCTACGACCGCTACGCCGCCGAGCGGACCAAGATCAAGGACGACCAGTACGCCCTGGTCGCCGACTACGTGAACAAGTACGGCCAGTACGACGACAAGGGCGCGATGGACTTCATCGGCCGCTGGCTGGACCAGGACACCCGCCTGGCCGCCCTGCGGTCCAAGTACGTGCCGATCGTCGGCAAGACCCTGCCGGGGGTGAAGGCGGCCACCTTCTTCCAGATCGACCGCCGGCTCAGCATGGCCATCGACCTGAAGCTGGCCTCGATGCTGCCGATCCTGCAGACCCAGACGTCGGCGAAGTAGCGGCCGGGGGCCTTCAGCGTCGAAGCTCCAAATCCGTTGCCATCGCGGAAACGCGAAGCGTGGTCCGGGACCCTGGTGAACCGCAAAGCCTTCGCCCAGTCCCCTGGGTCCCGGACAGCCTCTGCGAGGCTTCCGGGATGACACCCTATGCTCAACGGGCTCAAGAGCTGGATTCCACGCACGAAAAAGCCCTCCCCCGTCGCCGGGAGAGGGCTTCTTCAACGCTTACTGGTGAGACGGCCGGTACGCCGCCGCCTCGGTACTAAGGGGTTGTCCGGCCTTAGCGGGCGCGGATGGCCGGGTTGGCGTCGTTGTACGAGGCCAGTTCCGGGTTGTTCAGCTTGCTGACGGCGTCGTTGACCGAGGCGCGCACGCACGAGGGGTACAGGTAGGTGGCCAGGCTCTCGCCGCGGACGTTCTGCCAGCAGACGGTCGAGGCGGCCTTGACGATTTCGGCGCGCAGCTCGGCCGGGGCCTTGCCGGCGGTCTTGATGCGGACTTCGGCGGCGCCGGCGGGAGCGGCGGCGAACAGGGCGACGGCCGAGGCGGCCAGGACGATGGTGCGGATCATGGGACGGATTCCGGGACAGCGTTGATTTCAACCCGTCCGAAACACGTTTCCCCTGGCGGCTGGTCCAGGATCTCGCCCGCTCTGCCGCCTTTGCTCAAGCTGTAACTTGTCGCGCGTCACTTATCAACGGTTATGTTGCAGTGCGGACGCAAAACCGGTTGACACGAATTGTCGCGGGAAAGCGAGGCCGCAACCCGGTCCCGCGCCGCCGAAGCCGCGCGGGACCGGGCCGGAACGCGGGGTCCTAGTAGCTGGCCTTGATCAGGCCGTTGGCGCGGAACGCCTGGCGGTCATAGGCCTTCAGGGTGGGGCTGCCCACCTTCAGGACGGCGTCGCGGGTGACTTCGCGCACGCAGTAGGCGTAGAGGTCGTCGGCATGGCTGCCCACGTCCTCGCGGCAGATCGACGAGGCGGCGGCGACGATGTCGGCGTGGATGGCGGCGTCGGTGCGGCCGCGGACCTTGACGTGTTGTTCGGCGGCGAAGGCCGACGAGGCGGTGGACAGGGCCAGGGCCGAAGCGGCCAGGACAAACAGAGTCTTCATGATCGATACTTCCGAAAGGGGGTTGGGGTTCAACCACCTCCCGGTGCGTTCCTCTGACGGCCGTTGGGATCTCGCCCGCTCAAACCATCGAAGGTAGCGGTAACATGACAACGCTGTCGTTTGAAGTAAAATATTGAGTTTCAAAGGAAACTATCTCGGAAGCTCGAAAAGCAGGCGCCGCGACCGGGTCGATCCGGCCGCGGCGCCTGGTCGTGCGGCCTAGTCCACCGCCATGGCGGCGGCGGCCAGCTTCTCCAGATTCAGGTACTGCTCCTTCTCGACAGTGACGCCGACGCCGAAGATCGTCCCGCCCTTGAAGGTTCCGGGCGTAACATAGTCCTCGCTGACCGCGTCGCCGCTGTCGCGCCCGATGCACAGGCCGTCGCCCGACAGGGTGAACTTGCCCAGCTGGGTCTTCATCGGCCCCTGGGTCGCGACCTCCTCGCCCACATAGAGCGTGGTCTTGCCGGTCGACTCGCCGTTCGGCCCCTCGCCTTCGCGGATGAACTCCACACCCAGCGTCTGCTTGCCGGGCTTGAGCTTGCCCGACACGAACTTCTGCTCGGGCTTGATGCCCAGGAAGTTGTAGACGTAGTGCAGCTTGCCGTCCTTGATGAACAGGCTGTGGCCGCCGAAGCGCGAGCCGTGGGCGAAGATCACGCCTTCGGCCTTATCGGTGATCTCGACGTCGGCGATGATCTTGTAGGATCGACCGCGCACGTTGACCGCCACGCCTTCCGGCACCGGCGAGGTGTCGGGATAATAGACATAGCGTTCACGCGGCGGTTCGGCCCCGGGACGCTCGACGCCGAGGATCTCGGCGGCGCTGCGGTCGTCCAGCGGCAGCACGTTGTTGGCCTCGGCCTCCTCGAACCAGGCCTTGACCAGCGCCTGGAGTTTTTCCGGATGCTTGTCGGCCAGGTCGATCGATTCCGAGCGGTCGACGTCGACGTGGTACAGCTCCCAGTCGTCGTGGTCGAAGTGACCCTTGCCGGTCAGCGGGGCGTGGATGGCCGCGGCCTTCCAGCCGTCCTCCCAGATGCCGCGCGTGCCCAGCATGGCGTAGTACTGGCGCTTCTTCTTCGTCGGCCCGTCGGCCTCGAAGCTGTACTTCATCGACACGCCGGACAGCGCGTGCTGCTTCACCCCGCGATAGGTGTCGGGCATCTCGATGCCGATGCACTCCAGGATCGTCGGCACCAGGTCGACGGCGTGATGGTACTGGTTGCGCACCTCGCCCTTGGCCTTGATGCCCTTGGGCCAGGAGATGACCATCGGGCAGGCGGTGCCGCCGGCGTATTCCGAATAGCGCTTGAACATCTTGTAGGGCGCCGAGAACGCCGCCGCCCAGCCCGTGGGATAGTGGTTGTAGGTCTCTGGCCCGCCCAGCACGTCGAGATACTTCATGTTCTCGCTCAGCTCGTCGGGATAGTTGTTGAAGAACTTGTTCTCGTTGACCGAGCCGTTCGGACCGCCCTCGCCCGACGCGCCGTTGTCCGAGCAGTAGAGGATGATGGTGTTTTCGAGCTGGTGGCTCTTTTCGAGATAGTCGATCAGCCGGCCCACCTGCTCGTCGGTGTATTCCGAGAAGCCGGCATAGACCTCGGCCATGCGCGAGAAGAGCTTGCGTTCCTGCTCGTTCAGCTCCTCCCAGGGGCGCACATAGTCGCCGGGATTGGCCTGGTCCTCCCGCATAGGGTTGAAGTCCTCGAGCTTGGTGTCGGCCGGCAGCAGGCCCTTCTCGATCATCCGCGGCACCACCCACTTGCGATAGGCGTCGTAGCCCTCGTCGAACTTGCCCTTGTAGCGGTCGGCATATTCCTTGGGCGCGTGGTGCGGGGCGTGGTTGGCGCCGGGGCACAGCCACATGAACCAGGGCTTGGACGGATTGCTGGCCTTCTGGTCGCGGATCATCTGCATGGCCTGGTCGACCAGGTCCTTGGACAGGTGATAGCCGTCCTCCGGACCGTAAGGCTGGTCGATGAACTTGTTGTCCTCGGTCAGGTCCGGGTACCAGTTGTTGGTCTCGCCGCCGAGGAAGCCGTAGTAGCGGTCGAAGCCCTTCTGCAGCGGCCATTCGGACTTGGGACCACCCGCGCAGATGTCCTGTTCGGGCACGTTGTGGTCCTTGCCTAGCCAGAAGGTGCTGTAGCCGCTGTCCTGCAGCATCTGACCGACCGTCATGCAGTCCTCGGGCACGCGGCCGCTCCAGCCCGGGAAGCCGTTGGCGCCCTCGGTGATGCACGACATGCCGTTGAGGTGGTGGTTGCGGCCCGTCAGGAAGCAGGAGCGGGTGGGCGAGCACAGGGCCGTGGTATGCCACTGGGTGTAGGTCAGGCCGTTGTCGGCCAGCTTCTGCAGGGTCGGCATGTTGATCGCGCCGCCATACGGCTGCCAGGCCGCCTGGCCGGTGTCGTCATAAAGGACGATCAGCACGTTGGGCGCGCCGTCGGGCGCCTTGGGCGGCAGGAACGGCTCCCAGTCCGCCTTGGAGTCGCGGATGTCGAGCTTGATGACGCCGTTGAACGGTTTCTTGGCCACGAGAGCCTCCGGGGGTTCGAGTTCTCACGCGCCGGCGGTCCGCCCGCCCCCCCCCGGCGGCGGCCCTCGTCGGCGGAGCATCCTGGCGATGCGGACGCGGACTGGGCCATGGGCGGAATCCCTCGGCGAGGCTTCCGATGATCCCCGTTCGAAGGGCGGGCAAACCGATATTTCCGTAGGGCGGGTCCGCCGGGCCGCCGCTAGGGGGACGGCCGCCGGCCAAGACGACCGCGTCACGGCGCGAAGACGTCCGGCGCGCGGCGGCCCCGCTAGGGCAAACCCGCCCTTGGACACCGGGCATCGCTGGATTTTGGACCCTGCGCCCGCGCCCTAGGCTGCCCGCCGCCAAGGAGAGCCGCCATGCCCGACACCGCCGTCCCCTACGTCGCGCGACAGTTCAACGCCGCCCATCCCCACCTCGCCAATTCCGGGGGCGTGGCCGCCCAGCTGGCCAACCAGGCCTATGTCGAGGCCCTGGCAAAAGTCGTCTTCTACTGGGGCTATCCGGCCGTCGACACCTTCAGCCGGACCGACGCCTGGGAGGTGATGAAGGACGGTCCCGGCGCCACCATGGGCCTGTTCCCCGGGTCGCCCAAGAACGTGATGGGCTATCTGGACGACTACATGTCGCCGGCCCAGCGCAAGGTCGTCACCCCCAACAGCGACACCATCTACGGCGTTTCCGTCGTCGATCTGGCGGACGAAGGCGTGGTGATCCAAACGCCGACCGAGGCTCCCCCCGGGCACTACTGGACGATCCAGATCGCCGACCTCTTCACCACGGTGATCCGCCAGCTCGGTTCGGCCTCGGGCACGCCGGGCGGCAAGTTCCTGCTGGTGGGCCCGGACTGGCGGGGCGAGACGCCCGAAGGCTTCGTCGAGGTGCTGCGCTCGCCCACCAATATCGTCCTGGCGATGGGGCGCAGCTTCATGGCCCGTTCTGCGGAGTCCAAGGCCCAGGCGCGGGCGGTGCTCAACCAGATCGGCGTCTACCCGCTCAGCCAGGACGCGCCGGGCTTGCGCGTCTTCGACTGCGAGGCCTGCGCGCGGAACAAGGTCTATCCCCCGCCGATCACGCCCGAGATCATCGCCTCCGATCCCGACATCCTGCGCATCCGCCCCGTCCACGCCGAACGGTTCTGGGACGACCTGGAAAAGGCCCTGGACGCCAATCCCAAGGTCGCGCCCGACGACGCCCCCATGGTCGACCAGGCCCGCACCCTGCTGGCCCTGCGCGCCGCGGACCCCGCCTGGAAGGCGCTGATCGACCGCGTCGCCCTGGTCGCCGAGAGCGAGCTGTTCGAGTCGGCCAAGTACCACCAGGTCGGCGTCGGGGCCGGCGGCGGCTGGCAGCGGCAGGAGAACGGCGGCGCCTGGGGGACCGACTGGTTCGGCCGCGCCCAGGCGGCCGTGATCTACATCTATGTCAACGATTTCCACGAGGCGGTCTATTTCGTGCGCGGCACCGACGCGAAGGGCGCCCTGCTCCAGGGCCGCTACACCTACGCCGTCACCTTCCCCAAGGGCGGCCTGCCGCCGGTGGACCGCGCGCGCGGCGGCTTCTGGTCGCTGTCGATGTACGACCAGGACTACTACTTCCTGACGCCCAGCCCCAACGGGCGCAACAACCTGGGCACGGTCAATCTCGACGCCGACGAGCTGGTCTTCAACGCCGACGGCTCGCTGACCCTGACCCTGTCGAACCGCGAGCCGGCCGACCCGGCGGCCCGCGCCAACTGGCTGCCCGCGCCGGCCGGACAGTTCGCCCTGCTGGTCCGCACCTACGTGCCGACCGAGGCGATCCTGAGCGGGGCGTATGTCCTGCCCGAGGTGACGCGGGCGGGGTAGCGGCCCTCTGAAACCCTCTCTCTTTGAGAGAGGGAGGGGCCCGCCGCGAAGCGGTGGGAGGGTGAGAGGTTTCACCGTCGGCCGGCAAACCTCCAGACGTTCAACCTCGCTTTCGGGCCCTTCCGATGAAGCGGATCGCACCGCCGCCGTGGATCGGGCGACTACCCGAAGGCCTGCTGAACGACCGCGTTTCATTCGGTGAGAGTGTAACCTCTCACCCTCCCATGGCTTTGCCATGGGCCCCTCCCTCTCTCTAAGAGAGAGGGTCCTGGTCCCCTAGCGCCGCCGCTTCACCGGCTTGGGCGGGGCCGGCGGCGGCGGGGGCGGCGCGGTCCAGTCGAAGGCCATCAGCAGGGTGCGTTCCTGCGGGGCGTCGTTGTCGTCCGACAGGATGTAGATCCGCGTCGCGCCGGACGGGCCGGTGCTGAGCGCGATCCCCTCGAAATTGTCGCGGGTGGTCGCCCCGTCCAGGGTAAGGGTCGCGGCCAGGAACTGCTTGGCGGCCGGGGCGCGGGGATCGACGACGAACCGCACCTGGCCGCGCCAGCCGCGAATCGGGTCGTAGGCGCGGTAGAGGGCAGCGATCGCCTGGCCCTGGAAGGCCGCGAACGAGGTCAGGCCCCAGGTGAAGTCCGGCGGCGACTGCGGGGCCAGGCCCACGCACGGGGCCGACAGCTTGCACAGCCACACCTCGCCCTCCTCGCCGCCCACCAGATAGGCGTCGGGCCCGGCGATCGGATAGGCGGTCAGGGCCTCCATGCCCTCGTTGTCGGGGAAGGTGGTGGCCGGCTTGTTGACCGCGCGCGGCGTCCCGTAGGAGCCGTCGGCCAAGCGCGGATAGAGCCAGATCCGGTGCTCGCGCTCGAAGCTGACCAGCCGGTCGCCGTTGGCCAGGATGGCCAGGCCCTCGGCGTCGGACTGGGCCTTGCCCTGCAGCGGCTGGCCGTCCAGGCCCTTCAGCGGTTGCAGCTTGCCGTCGGTCAGGCCGACCAGGCGGCCGGCCTCGTCCAGCTTCAGCTTCGCCTCGAACAGGTCGCCGTCGTCGCTGACCGCCACCAGCCCGCCGTCGGGGCCGAACTTCAGGTCCGACAGGCCGTGCAGGCGCTGGGTGTCGGGGCTGCTGATGGCGATGCCGCCGGCGTAGACGAAGCGGCCGATCGAAACCGGCGGCGGATTGGCCGAGCTCAGGGGCACGGGCGTGGTCGTCAGGTTGATCTCGGGCCCGACCTTGACCGGAGCGACCGGCAGGACGGCCGGTTGCGGCGGGGCCTTGGCGCACTGGCCCAGGGCCAGCGAGACCAGACCCAGGACGAGGAAGCCGCGCAGTCCGATCACGCGGGGACCTTGCGTGCGGCCTTAGGCTGCGAAGGCTGCACGGTCGGCGGCGCGGCCAGCAGGCCCCGGGCCCGCTTGACGGCCTTGGGCTCCTCGTCGAACAGCCCGGCCAGCTGGTCGACCAGGGCGCCGCCCAGCTGCTCGACGTCGACGATGGTGACGGCGCGGCGGTAGTAGCGCGTGACGTCGTGGCCGATGCCGACGGCGATCAGCTCGACCGGGCTCTTGGTCTCGATCTCGGCGATCACCTGCCGCAAGTGGCGCTCCAGATAGTGGCCCGAATTGACGCTGAGGGTGGAGTCGTCCACCGGCGCGCCGTCGGAGATCACCATCAGAATGCGGCGGGCTTCGGGCCGGCCGACCAGGCGCTGGTGGGCCCACATCAGGGCCTCGCCGTCGATGTTCTCCTTCAGCAGTCCCTCGCGCATCATCAGGCCCAGGTTCTTGCGGGCCCGGCGCCAGGGCGCGTCGGCGGACTTGTAGATGATGTGGCGCAGGTCGTTCAGGCGGCCGGGCGCGGGCGGCTTGCCGGCCTTGATCCACTCGTCGCGGGCGCTCCCGCCCTTCCAGGCGCGGGTGGTGAAGCCCAGCACCTCGACCTTGACCGCGCAGCGCTCCAGCGTGCGGGCCAGGATGTCGGCGCAGACCGCCGCCACCATGATCGGCCGGCCGCGCATCGAGCCGGAATTGTCGATCAGCAGGGTCACCACCGTGTCGCGGAACTCGATGTCCTCCTCCTGCTTGAAGGAGAGCGGCGCGGTGGGGTCGACGATCACCCGGGTCAGGCGGGCGACGTCCAGCATTCCCTCCTCCAGGTCGAAGGTCCAGGCGCGGTTCTGCTGGGCCAGCAGGCGGCGCTGCAGCTTGTTGGCCAGGCGCGAGACCACGCTGGAGAAGGCCGCCAGCTGCTGGTCCAGATAGGCGCGCAGGCGGGTCAGCTCGTCGGCGTCGCACAGTTCCTCGGCCGGCACCACCTCGTCATAGGCCGTGGTGAACACCTTGTAGGGCGGCTCGCCGGCCCCGCCCTGGCCGGGATCGGGACGGGCGGGCTTGGCGCCGTCGCCCATCTCGGGCGCTTCCTCGGTGTCCTCGGGGTCTCCGTCCTGCTCGGACTGGACCATCTCCTCGTCGCCGGCCTCGGACTCGCGGTCCGAGGTCTCGGCCTGCTCGGGCTGGGCGCCGTCGGACTGCTCGCCCTCGCCTTCGCCGCTGTCGTCCTCCGAGGCCTCGGTGTTCTGGTCCTCGTCGCCCTCGTCCTCGTCGGACTGCTCGGTGGCGTCGGACATGTCCTCGCCCAGGTCCAGGTCGCGCAGAATCTCGCGGGTGACCTTGGCGAAGGCCTGCTGGTCGTCGATGGCGGCGGCCAGGCGGTCCAGGTCCTTGCCGGCCTTGGACTCGATGTCGGCGCGCAGGATGTCGACCAGCGCCTTGGCCCCGTCGGGCGGGGCGTCGCCGGTCAGGCGCTCGCGCACCATCAGCGACAGGATCTCGGCCATGGGGGCGGACTGGCGGTCGGTGGCGACGGCGCGGGTCAGGCCCTGCTTTTCGAGGCGGGCCTCCAGCGCGGCGGCCAGGTTGGCGCGCACGCCGCCCAGGTTGTTGGAGCCGATCGCCTCGATCCGGGCCTGCTCGATGGCTTCGAAGGCCGCCTGGCCGTCGGGCGAGCCGGGCCGGGCGCGGGCGTGCGAGACCGGGTCGTGGTGGGCCAGCCGCAAGGCCATCTGGTCGGCCAGGCCGCGGATGCGGGCGGCTTCCTTGGAATTGAGGTCGCGCGGCGGATGCGGCAGCACCGCCCGGTTGCCGACCAGGCTGGGTCCCTCGCCCGAGAACACCACCTCCAGGTCGGGCGTCTCGGCGAGCGACCGCGCCGCGTGGGCCAGGGCGCGCTTGAAGGGTTCCGTCGGGCTTTCGGGCTTGGAGGCCATGGAAATGGGTTACCGACCCGCGGCGGCGAAGACAAGGCGGAGCAAGGGGAACTGCAACAAAGGAACATTGAAAGTGCAGGCCGCGTTTGCCTTGGCGAAGCTCGCGACGGGCGGGCCGAGTTGCTTGAGGAAACGACCATGTTGAAGTGGGCCATCATCCTGGCGGTCATCGCCCTGATCGCCGGCGCCCTGGGCTTCACCGGCATCGCCGGCGCGGCCGCGGGCATCGCCAAGATCCTGTTCTTCCTGTTCCTGATCGGCTTCATCATCTTCGCCGTGCTGGGCGTGACGGTGTTCAAGAGCGTGACCAGGGAGTGAGGCCCAAGGGGCAAGCGATCGCGCACCGATCACTTGCCCCCTACGGACCGCTTCGCGGTCGTCTTCCCCCGGGAGGGGGAAGAGCCTTCGCGTTCGACGCCTCGCGGCTCCGCCCCCTACGGGGGCGGACAGACCGCGTAGCGGTCAGGTGGGGGCAAGTGGGTGAGCCGCCGACCTATTTGGCGGCGGTGTAAGCCTTCGACTGCTCCCCGACGACCGACACCAGGTCTCCCATCGTCAGGTTCACGTCCACCAGGTGCAGCCCCCAGTCCTTCAGAGGCTGGCCCAGCACCAGCAGGTCGCCGGGGATGTTGTCGGCGCGGGGATCGGCCTTGTCGGGGTGCACGGTCACGGCCAGGTAGTCGAAGCCGTCCTTGCTGACGCACTCGGCCGAGACCAGGCCCGGCAGCTCGACGAAGGGCGTCGAGACGGTCACGTCCTTGGCCCAGACCGTGGCCGGGCGCATGGCCGTGCCCATGATCGTGCGGTCGCTGAAATAGCTGCGCACCGTCGCCGAGCCGCCGGCCAGGGCCGCCGGGTTGACGCAGGCGGCCTTCATGCCGGGCTCGGCGACCTTGCCGAAGAACTTGCTGGTCGGCGGCGGCGGCGCGTCGGCGCGGAACGAGACGTAGCTGATCACGCAGCCGGTCTGGCCGGCCTTGCGGCACAGCGGCAGCGAGCCGTAGGCGTCCTTGGCCGGGTCGACGGGCGTGTTCATGCCCAGGATCAGGGCCGAGACCAGCTGCTTCTGCACCGGCTTGCCGTCGATCTCCTCCTTGATCAGCCGCAGCAGGATGCGCGAGCCCTGGGAGTGGCCGATCAGCACCACGCCGCGGCCGTGATTGTCGCGGGCCAGGTAGTCCTTCCAGGCGTCGCGCACGTCGGCATAGGCCAGCTCGCCGTCGCCGTTCGAGGCGCCGCCCATCATCATCTTGCGCAGGGCCGCGATGGTCACCTGGCGATAGCTGGGGGCGTACAGCTTGCAGACCGACCCGAAGCGGGCGAACTGCTGGTCGGCCACGGCCCTTTCCGGCAGGTCCGGCGTCATGTCGCTGTTGCCGCCCGGGTCGCTGGACACGGTCGGATAGACGTAGAAGCAGTCGATCGGGGCGTTCGGGTCGGCCTTGAAGGTTTCGACGCTGGTCTTGCCGTCGGCCTGGACCACCGTGGCCGTCTGGTCGGCGGCGCAGGCGTCCTGGCGGCCGGGACGGCACAGCCAGTTTTCCTCTTTGGCGTAATTGTTCGGTACCGGCGGCGGCGTGGCCGAGTTGCGGGCGCAGGCCGCCGTGCTCAGGCCCAAGGTCGCGATCAGGCCCAGCGCGGCCCACTGCTTGCGTGACATCCCTACCCCTCCAACGTTTGTTTGGCGCGGAGGATGGCTTGGGTAGCGGGATAAGGGAAGGCGCCTTTCCCGCCCAAATATCGTTGTCATCCCGGAAAGCGCGCAGCGCTTGTCCGGGATGACAACTGTTTTGGATGTCAGAGAGGAGGCTAGCTCCCCGGCACGATCGCCTTCAGCCGCGCCTCGCCGGTCGGGGCCTCGCGGCGCGGCGGACCGAAGCCGCCTTCGGGAGGACCGCCTTCGGGCGGCGGGCCGGGCGGAGGGCCGTCCGGGAAACCGCCGGGCGGCGGACCGCCCATCGGCCCGCCCCGGGGTCCATTGGGCCCGAAGCCCTGGTCCTTCCAGTCGGCGGCCGGGTCGACGCCCAGGGTCAGGGCCAGCTCGTAGCCGTCCTTCAGCTCCCGGACCGCCGCGACCATGGCCTCGCCGCCCTGCAGGGCGATGCCGTCCTGGCGGTTGAAGGTGTCGCGCCTGCGGGGCCGGCGATAGGCCGGGACGTTCTCGTACAGCCATTCCGACAGCGCGTCGGGCACGAACAGCTGGCTGGTCAGCACCGTGCGGGCGTCCAGGAACACCTTCAGGTGCATGTGCGGCGTGCGGCCCTCGTACCAGCCGGGCCAGATGCTGCGGAAGGTCGCGCGGCCCTCGGCGTCGGTGACCTGGGCGCCGCGCAGGAACCTCGTGCCCTTGGCGCTGGTCCGGTGGTCGTCGCCCCCCTCCTCGTTATTAGGGCCCTCGTAGCCGGAATAGATCCCCGCCGCGTCGCAGTGCCAGAGGTCGACCCGCGCGCCCTTGATCGGCCGGCAGCCGCCGTCGACCACGGTGACCGCCACCCGGACGGGAACGCCGGGCCGGCCCTCGGTGACGTCCGAGCGGTCGAGCTTCGGGTCGAACCAGTAGGGTCCCTGGGTGACCTGCGGCGTCAGGCGGCAGACCTTGCCGGAGACGGGCGCCGGGGCCGGCTCGCTGCAGGCGGATGTCGCGCTCAGCACCAGGGGCGCGGCGCCGGCCAGGGTCAGCAGGCGGCGGCGGGCGGGGTTGGTGAGGGCGGGGTCGGCGGTCTTGCTCATGACGACGGGTCCTGACGGACGCACGCTACGGGCGTGTTTCCGAAAGATATCAGAGGCCGATACGCTTGGGGCGACCTCGGCTAGGCGCCGACGCTCCCCCCTCGTCATCCCGGGCCTTGTGCCCGGGACCCCTGGTTCAGCTCGCACGTGAAGCGCCCATGGCGCGCCAGCGCGCCACCCTCCCGCACCTGCGGCGGATAGAGGGGTCCCGGGCACAAGGCCCGGGATGACGGCCGCATTTGAAAGACCGGGTTCAGCCCGTCACGCTGGCAGCCAGCGCCTCGGGAACTTGTCGCCCAGGGCGCGGGCCTCGCCGGGCTTCAACCCCAGTTCGCGCATCCGGTAGGCGACGACCTCGCGCAGGGCCTCGACCGGTTCGCGGCCGCCCGACGGGCTGGAGGCCACGGGGCCGGCCTGCATGGCCAGGTCGACGGCGGCCCACTCGGCCTGGGCGCGGTCGGGCTTGCCGACCGCGAAGTAGTGGCGGACGGGCAGGCGCTCGCCGGCCACTTCGACCATCACGCCGACGACCCAGCCTTGAACGATCAGATCGGCGTCGGGGCGCTGGCGGAACATGCGACCGGTTTAGCGATTTCGCGCGGCGGCTCAAGCTTCGCCGCAATTGGTCCAAGCGGCGCCGCAAATCGGCCGGGCCGAGCGCCACAACCTTCGGACGCAAGGCGGGCGGAGGCGACCGATGGCCGCGCGGAGACCCTGGCGGACGCGGCTGGCGGCGGGCGGAGCGGGCCTGGCGATCAATGTCGGCCTGCTGGCCCTGCTGACCCTGGAGCGCCGGACGCCGCCGATGG